>NZ_JBIWEL010000012.1:176531-176898 GCF_044762525.1 Pseudomonas sp. NPDC096950
TCGCGATCCTAGTGGGTTGCGTGATAGATGGTGTCAGCATCCTTGGCGAGCCGGCGCAGCTCTTCGATGACTTTTTCCTTGCCCGGGAGGATCTCGTACTTGGCTTTCCAGCCATGATCGGGATCGACACCCATGCGCGAGACAAGCTGCTTGCGCGCTTTCTCTTTCGGCGTGAGCACCGGACCTTCACCCGCGGCGGCCTTGCCGCGCTTGGCGGCTGGCTCTTTGCTGGCGCTAGCCGAACCGCTGGTGGGCAGGTCTCGGATATGGCCGATACTCGACTTCACCACGTATTGGTTACCCAGATACTTGTTGATGGTCTTGGCCTTCGCCGGGGAGTCCACACTGTGCCTCGATGTGCGCCTGG
>NZ_JBIWEL010000012.1:176908-204747 GCF_044762525.1 Pseudomonas sp. NPDC096950
AAGTGAAAGGCGGTTGGCGCCTGACGCGGCACCGCTATATATAGTGGCTACAAGGTGAGGTCAAGCGCAGGGTCTTGCGCGCACTCAGCTTATGGCTTCGAAAAAAGGCTCGGTTCGGCTTGCACCAAAGCAAAGCGTGGCACCTGTTCGCCGTCAACCTCGACCGACTCCAGGAACATGCTCAAGGGACGTACCCAAAAGCCGTAATCGCCATACAGGGCTTGGTAGAAGACCACTTCTTCTTCGGTTTCCGAATGCCGCGCAATACTGAATACGCGGTACTGCGGACCTTTGTAATGTTGGTAGAGCCCAGGTTGTATCGGCATGGTTCGGCCCTCACTCAAATCTTTTCAAAATAAAAACAAAAATAAATTCAGAAAAACAAAAACCGGGGCACTTGGCCCCGGCTTCCATCAACGAGTCGCTTAAACGCGTTCGAAGACGGTGGAGATGCCTTGGCCGAGACCAATGCACATGGTGGCTACCCCGAAGGTGCCGCCATTTTGCTTCATCACGTTCAGCAAAGTGCCGGAGATACGCGCACCGGAGCAACCGAACGGGTGACCCAAGGCGATCGCGCCGCCGTGCAGGTTAACCTTCTCGTTCATCTTGTCGAGCACTTTCAGATCTTTCAGCACTGGCAGGGCCTGTGCGGCGAAAGCTTCGTTGAGCTCGAAGAAGTCGATATCGTTGATCCCCAGGCCCGCACGTTTCAGTGCTTTCTGTGTAGCCGGTACTGGACCATAGCCCATGATCGCCGGGTCCACACCTGCCACTGCCATCGAACGAATCACTGCCAGAGGCTGGATGCCCAGGTCTTGGGCACGCTGCGCCGACATCACGATCATGCACGAAGCACCATCGGTGATTTGCGACGAAGTACCGGCTGTCACGGTGCCGCCCTTAGGATTGAAAGCAGGCTTCAGAGCCGCCAGGCTTTCCAGGGTGGTTTCCGGACGAATGGTTTCGTCGTAGTCGAACAGTTTCAGGAAACCGTTCTCGTCGTAGCCCTGCATCGGGATGATTTCGTCTTTGAACTTGCCTTCCACGGTCGCCTTGTGGGCCAACTGGTGGGAGCGCACGCCGAAAGCGTCCTGTTGTTCGCGAGTGATACCGTGCATTTTGCCCAGCATTTCAGCGGTCAGGCCCATCATGCCAGAGGCTTTCGCCGCGTACAGGGACATGTGCGGGTTCGGATCGACACCGTGCATCATACTCACGTGACCCATATGCTCGACGCCGCCAACCACGAACACGTCACCGTTGCCGGTCATGATCGCTTGTGCCGCGGTGTGCAGCGCGCTCATCGACGAACCACACAGGCGGCTGACGGTCTGGCCGGCAGCAGTGTGCGGGATCTGAGTCATCAGGGACGCCATGCGAGCGATGTTCCAGCCCTGCTCCAGGGTCTGGTTAACGCAGCCCCAGATCACGTCTTCGACTTCGTTCGGGTCAACCTTGACGTTGCGTTCCAGCAATTTGCTGATCAGGTGCGCCGACATGTCTTCGGCGCGGGTGTTGCGGTGCATGCCGCCCTTGGAGCGGCCCATCGGAGTACGACCGAAGTCGACAATCACGACGTCTCTTGGATTCAAGCTCATAAAATTTCACTCTCGCTCAAGTGTTGGGACGCTTAACCGAAGAACCGTTGGCCAGTCTTGGCCATTTCACGCAGCTTCGCGGTCGGGTGGTACAGCGCGCCCAAATCAGCGTACTGGTCAGCCAGGGCAACGAACTCTGCAACACCGATCGAATCGATGTAGCGCAGCGCACCGCCACGGAATGGAGGGAAACCAATACCGTAGACCAGACCCATGTCGGCTTCGGCGGCGGTTTCGACAATGCCGTCTTCCAGGCAACGCACGGTTTCCAGGCACAGCGGGATCATCATCCAGTTGATGATGTCTTCGTCAGTGACTTCGCGCTGCTCGTAAACGATCGGCTTGAGCACTTCCAGCACCGACGGATCGGCGACTTTCTTCTGCTTGCCCTTCTTGTCGGTCTCGTAAGCGTAGAAACCCTTGCCGTTCTTCTGGCCCAGGCGCTTGGCTTCGTAGAGCACGTCGATAGCCGAACGGCGATCGTCTTTCATGCGGTCCGGGAAGCCTTCAGCCATCACGTCACGACCGTGGTGACCGGTGTCGATACCGACCACGTCCATCAGGTACGCCGGGCCCATTGGCCAGCCGAATTATTCCATGATCTTGTCGATACGGAAGAAGTCCACACCGGCGCAGACCAGATTGGCGAAACCGCCGAAGTACGCGAACAGTACGCGCTTGACCAGGAAGCCCGGGCAGTCGTTGACGACGATCGGGTTCTTGCCCATTTTCTTGGCGTAGGCAACGGTAGTGGCAACAGCCAGCTCGCTGGACTTCTCGCCACGGATCACTTCAACCAACGGCATCATGTGCACCGGGTTGAAGAAGTGCATGCCGACGAAGTTTTCCGGACGCTTGAGGGCTTTGGCCAGCAAGGTGATGGAAATGGTCGAGGTGTTGGACGCGAGGATGGTGTCCTCTTTGACCTTGTCTTCGACTTCGGCCAGTACGGCCTGCTTGACCTTAGGGTTTTCGACGACCGCTTCAACCACCAGGTCCACGTGACCGAAATCACCGTAGGACAGGGTCGGACGAATGCCGTTGAGCACTTCAGCCATTTTCGCCGGGGTCATGCGACCTTTATCAACGCGACCGACCAGCAGCTTGGCGGCTTCAGCCAGGCCTTGCTCGATGCCGTGCTCGTTGATGTCCTTCATCAGGATCGGCGTACCTTTGGAGGCCGACTGATAAGCGATACCGCCACCCATGATGCCGGCGCCCAATACGGCAGCCTGCTTCACGTCACGGGCGATTTCGTCGTAAGCCTTGGCCTTTTTCTTCAGTTCCTGATCGTTCAGGAACAGACCGATCAAGCTCTGCGCGGCAGAGGTCTTGGCCAGTTTGACGAAACCGGCGGCTTCGACTTCCAGCGCCTTGTCGCGACCGAAGTTCGCGGCTTTCTGGATGGTCTTGATCGCTTCAACCGGCGCCGGGTAGTTCGGGCCAGCCTGACCGGCGACGAAACCTTTGGCGGTTTCGAAAGCCATCATTTGTTCGATGGCGTTCAGTTTCAGCTTTTCCAGCTTCGGCTGACGCTTGGCCTTGTAGTCAAACTCGCCGGAGATGGCGCGCTTGATCAGTTCCAGGGCCGCTTCCTGCAGTTTCTCAGGTGCAACCACCGCATCGACTGCGCCGACTTTCAGCGCGTCTTCAGGACGGTTTTCCTTGCCGGCGGCAATCCACTCGATGGCGTTGTCGGCACCGATCAGGCGCGGCAGACGCACGGTGCCGCCGAAGCCCGGGTAGATGCCCAGTTTGACTTCCGGCAGACCGATCTTGGCCTTGGTGGACATGACGCGGTAGTCCGCCGCCAGGCACATTTCCAGACCGCCGCCCAGGGCGATACCGTTGATCGCGGCGACAGTCGGGACGTTGAGGTCTTCGAAATCGCTGAAAATCTTGTTGGCTTCGAGGTTGCCAGCGACAAGCTCTGCATCAGGCAGCTTGAAGTTCTCGACAAATTCGGTGATGTCGGCGCCGACGATGAACACGTCCTTGCCACTGCTGACGATCACACCCTTGATCGAAGCATCTGCCTTGATGGTGTCTACGGCCTGACGCAGTTCGTTCAGGGTTAGACGGTTGAACTTGTTGACGGACTAACCCTTGAGATCGAACTTCAGTTCGACGATGCCACTTTCAAGAGCCTTAACCGTGATGGCTTTACCTTCGTAAATCATCAACTGATCTCCACGATATGGAAGCTGAACAGTACACGTCGGACGCAGGCGGTTGGCTCGGCAGGACGCTTTTCGTCGATGCTAACGCCAATCCACCCGGCACACCCGCCAACGCGATAGTCGGGATTCTGTAGGAGCGCTCTGAAATACAAACGCTCAATTCATACGCCCGTTTGATTTGGGTACGCCACCTTCACGGAATTTCCGGCAATTGTCAATCGCCCAAAATGCGGGTTGAAACGCGACTTTGCAGTCATTTCCGTAAGACGAAGGCTTACAACACGCAGGTGCATGTGAGGCCATTCATAGAATCAATAGTTAGAAAAGTCGCCCTAATTCACGGCAACCTGCGTTTAAGCAGCTACGCTGGCGGGACATTGAGGAAAAAATTTGAACACTTTTGGTGAATGCCCGGCGTAAGATCAGCGCCACAAAGATTTCCGGCCTGCCTGGCCAATCCCAGCCCGATGATGATGTCGGGCTTTTTATTGCCTGTCTGCCAGACATTTCGCGCCATTGCAGCGCGAAATTTCCGCGAGTCATGCCAGCGCTTTCAGCACCGCATCAATATCCTGCAAAACACTCGCTTCGCCCTTCTCGCCCCAGTACAAGAAGATCATCTGCTTGTCCGCCTCGACCTTGTAGACATTGGCTGGCAATTTTTCGAAATGATTGAGCAGCGCCTGATCTTCACAGACCTCCTGCCACTGATTGACCCACACGCCCGGCGCTTTCTGCCAGTAACTCCAGCACTTTGGCTGATTGCCTCGACGCGGCCGATGGTACTGCGCGCACGGGCTCGGCGGCTCCTGGCTCAGCCAGTGCGGCCACTCCTGAGGCGCCAGTTGCATGGCCAGGCCGATGCGTCGCGCTTCCATCCTCAAGGCCATGCGCCCGCTCTGGTGGCGCGACGGCCGCAACCATGCCAGTGGACTCAGTACCACCAGCAGGATTGACACCACTATCCAGACCGTCATATCTGTACTCCCGATTCTTGATGAGCGCTTTGAGTCACTTTGGAACCATTGCGCTTGAAACCAGCCATACTTACCAATATCGCAATCCTCAGGAGGAGCACCTCATGCCCTACCACCATATTCTGGTCGCTGTAGATCTAACCGAAGAGTGCGATCCTGTTATCCACCGCGCTCGCGAACTGTCGGTGAGCAACGGCGCGAAGCTGTCCCTGGTGCACATTGTCGAGCCGATGGCCATGGCCTTTGGCGGCGACGTACCGATGGACCTGTCCCAGTTGCAGCAGCAACAGTTCGATCAAGCCAAGGAGCGCCTGGACCGACTGATCCTGAAGTATCCGGAGCTCACCAAGGAATACAGCCACCTGACTTACGGCCAACCGCGCCAGGAGATCCATCACCTGGCCAAGGAACAGACCTGCGACCTGATCGTGGTAGGCAGTCACGGCCGGCACGGTCTGGCGCTGCTGCTCGGCTCCACCGCCAACGACGTGCTGCACGGTGCGCCTTGCGATGTACTCGCGGTGCGCCTGGTCAAAAGCTGACAACCCGGAACAATGTGGGAGCGGGCTTGCTCGCGAAGGCGGCTTAACATTCAACAAATGTGCTGACTGATACAGCGCTTTCGCGAGCAAGCCCGCTCCCACATTGGATCTATGGCAGCCCAGTAAATCGCATTCCATACGAAAAGCCCGGCGCTCATCTCTGAACGCCGGGCTTTTTTATTGCAGGATCATTCAAGCATCCAGCTCGGCCCAGCGCTCGACCATCACCTCGAGCTCAGCCTGCAATTGCTCAAGCTGAGCAATCACTGCCGCCGTTTCAGTAACCGGGCGCTGATAGAAAGCGACGTCCGCCATCTGCGCTTCAACCGACGCGATCTGCGTTTCCATGGCTTCGATCTGGCCCGGCAGCATTTCCAGCTCACGCTGATGCTTGTAGCTGAGCTTCTTCTTCGCCACCGGCGCTTCGACAGCAACAGCGACTGGCGCCGCTTCGGCCGTCACCACAGCGGAGGTCAGGTCGGCCTTGCCGGACTTGCTCTCGGTCACGCCCAGCAGGCGCGGCGAGCCGCCTTGACGCAGCCAGTCCTGATAACCACCGACATATTCGCGGACCTTGCCTTCGCCTTCGAAAACCAGGGTGCTGGTCACGACGTTGTCGAGGAATGCCCGGTCGTGACTGACCATCAGCACGGTGCCGTTGAAGGTCAGCAAGACCTCTTCCAGCAGCTCGAGGGTTTCGACGTCGAGGTCGTTGGTTGGCTCATCGAGTACCAGCAGGTTCGCCGGTTTGCTGAACAGCTTGGCCAGCAACAGACGGGCACGCTCACCACCGGACAGCGCCTTCACCGGCGTGCGGGCACGCTGCGGGCTGAACAGGAAGTCGCCGAGGTAGCTCAGCACGTGGCGGCTCTGACCATCGATATCGATGAAGTCGCGACCTTCGGCCACGTTGTCGATCACGGTCTTTTCCAGGTCCAACTGATGGCGCAACTGGTCGAAGTAGGCCACGTCGATGCGCGTCCCCTCTTCCACAGTGCCGCTGGTTGGCTGCAAGCCGTTGAGCATCAGTTTGAGCAAGGTGGTCTTGCCGGTACCGTTGGCGCCGAGCAGACCGATACGGTCGCCGCGCTGCAGGACCATCGAGAAGTCCTTGATCAGGAACGGGCCGCCCGGGTGAGCGAAGCTCACGTTCTCGAGGACCATCACCTGCTTGCCGGACTTGTCGGCGGTGTCCAGCTGAATGTTGGCCTTGCCGGTGCGCTCACGACGCTCACTGCGCTCGTTGCGCAAAGCCTTGAGGGCACGCACGCGGCCTTCGTTACGGGTGCGGCGCGCCTTGATGCCCTGGCGGATCCAGACTTCTTCCTGGGCCAGTTTTTTGTCGAACAGCGCGTTGGCCGTATCTTCAGCGGCCAGCGAGGCTTCTTTGTGCACGAGGAAACTGGCGTAGTCGCCGTTCCAGTCGATCAGGCCGCCGCGATCCAGTTCAAGGATGCGGGTCGCGAGGTTCTGCAGGAAGGAACGGTCGTGCGTGATGAACAGCACGGCGCCCTGGAAATCCTTCAGCGCTTCTTCGAGCCAGGCGATTGCACCGATGTCCAAGTGGTTGGTCGGTTCGTCGAGCAGCAGCAGGTCCGGTTCGGAAACCAGGGCCTGGGCCAGCAGGACGCGGCGACGCCAGCCGCCGGACAATTCGGCGAGGGTCTTGTCGGCGGGCAGTTGCAGACGGCTCAACGTGCTGTCGACCAGTTGCTGCAAACGCCAGCCGTCGCGGGCTTCGAGGTCGTGCTGGACGTGCATCAGTTTGTCCAGGTCGGCGTCGGTGACGATGTTCTGGCTCAGGTGGTGATACTGCGCAAGCAGCTCGCCCACACCGTCCAGACCCTCAGCCACGACGTCGAACACGGTCCGCTCGTCGGCTACCGGCAATTCTTGCGGCAATTCGCCAATCTTGAGGCCGGGTGCGCGCCAAACGGAGCCGTCATCGGGCTTCTGGTCGCCCTTGACGAGCTTCATCATGCTGGACTTGCCAGTGCCATTGCGGCCGATGATGCACACCCGCTCACCACGGGCGATCTGCCAGGACACCTTGTCCAACAACGGCGTAGAGCCGAAAGCAAGGGACACATCGCTGAATTTGAGCAGGGTCATGAGCTTCTCCAAAAACCGGGCGCGCATTCTACCTGACTTGAGGCTTCAGAAGGCCGGCAATTTCACCTCTGTAGCACTCTGCATGACAATTGTTGCGATCTTGCACCGGCAGGCCGGCAAAGCTTTCGCCGGTTGCTGGCAAAAGGCTAAGCTACAGATTATTCAGTGCCGGCCCTGTCAGCACTTGTCATGATTTTTCTGCCCGGATGTCTCATGCGCAGTCGCCTTTTCAGTCTTTTATCGTGTTTGCTTCTTTCTGCCACTGCCGCTCAATCAGTCCAGGCGGTGGACTTGTCCACCCAACGCCAGTATTACGATGAAGCCAAGCGTGCCTTGGCCAAAGGCGATTCCGAGCCCTATTTCCGCTACAGCCAGGCCCTCAGCGATTATCCGCTGGAACCCTATCTTGCCTATGACGAACTGACCGCTCGCCTTAAAACCGCCAGCAATGCCGAAATCGAAAAATTCCTCGCCGAACACGGTGACCTGCCCCAGGCCAACTGGATGAAATTGCGCTGGTTGCGCTGGTTGGCGGATCGCGGCGACTGGGCGACCTTCGTCAAGTACTACGACCCTAAGCTCAATTTCACCGAGCTGGACTGCCTGAACGCGCAATATGAGATCGGCCACAACCTGAAAGCCCAAGGTTACGCCAACGCCGAAAAACTCTGGCTGACCGGCAAATCGCAACCCGCCGCCTGTGATGGCCTGTTCGGCATCTGGGCCGCCGAAGGTCAACTGACCGAACAGAAACGCTGGGAACGCACCAAACTCGCGGCCCAGGCACGCAACTATCCGCTGGCCAACAGCCTGGTAAGCGGCCTGACCACCCTCGCCCCGCGTGGTCGTTTGTTGGTGGATGTGGCGCAGAAACCCGAGCTGCTCAATCAGCCGTCTCGGTTTGCTCCTGCCGATGAGCCAATGTCCGACATCGTCAGCCTCGGACTGCGTCGCCTGGCGCGCCAGGATCCGGACAAGGCCATGGACCTGCTCGACGGTTACGCCAGCAGCATGCATTTCTCCCGCGACGAAAAAGTCGCGATCGCCCGGGAAATCGGCCTGACCCTCGCCCGACGTTTCGACCCGCGCGCGCTGGACGTCATGACCAAATACGACCCGGAACTGCGCGACAACACCGTGTCCGAATGGCGCCTGCGCCTGTTGCTGCGCCTGGCCCGCTGGGATGATGCCTATCAGTTGACCCGGCGTTTGCCCCAGGATCTCGCGACCACCAACCGCTGGCGTTACTGGCAGGCCCGCAGCCTGGAACTGGCGCAACCGCAGAACCCGGAAGCACAAACGCTGTACAAAGGCCTGGCCCGTGAACGGGATTTCTACGGTTTCCTCGCGGCCGACCGCTCGCAACTGCCCTACTCGCTGGTCAACAAACCGCTGGTACTGAGCCAGGCGCTGATCAACAAGGTGCGCAACACGCCGGGCGTGCGTCGCGCCCTGGAATTCCACGCCCGCGGACAGATCGTCGACGGTCGTCGCGAGTGGTATCACGTCAGCCGTCACTTCAACCGTGACGAAATGGTTGCCCAGGCGAAACTGGCCTACGACCTGAAATGGTATTTCCCGGCGATCCGCACCATCAGTCAGGCGCAGTACTGGGACGACCTGGATATCCGCTTCCCGATGGCCCACCGCGAAACCCTGGTGCGTGAAGCCAAGGTCCGTGGTTTGCATTCGAGCTGGGTGTTCGCCATCACTCGCCAGGAAAGTGCCTTCATGGACGACGCCCGCTCCGGCGTCGGCGCCAGTGGCTTGATGCAATTGATGCCCGGCACCGCCAAGGAAACCGCGCGCAAATTCAGCATTCCCCTGGCCTCGCCGCAGCAAGTGCTCGACCCGGACAAGAACATCCAACTCGGCGCCGCCTACCTGAGCCAGGTCCACAGCCAGTTCAACGGCAACCGCGTCCTCGCCTCCGCCGCCTACAACGCCGGCCCCGGCCGCGTGCGCCAGTGGCTGCGCGGCGCCGATCACCTGAGCTTCGACGTGTGGGTAGAAAGCATCCCGTTCGACGAAACCCGCCAGTACGTGCAGAACGTGTTGTCGTACTCGGTGATCTACGGCCAGAAACTCAACTCGCCGCAGCCGCTGGTGGATTGGCATGAGCGGTATTTTGATGATCAGTGACCGTTCCTTGATCTTGTTCTGAGCCGCTAACAAAAATGCCCGCTTCGATTGATGCGGGCATTTTTTATGCTGCTCTACTTGGTCGGTTACTTAGTCGCTATTGGGTCGGTTACTGGATCGGTATGCGCATCCGGGCCATCACTAAACTGCAACGCCGCCAACCGCGCATACAGCGCATTACTTGCCACCAGTTCCTGATGCGTCCCCACTGCCACCAGTTTCCCCTGGTCCATCACCGCGATGCGGTCGGCGTTTTTCACGGTGGCCAGGCGATGGGCGATGACCAGGGTGGTGCGGTTTTTCATGAGGCTGGGCAGGGCTTGCTGGATCAGGTGCTCGCTCTGGGCGTCGAGGGCGCTGGTGGCTTCGTCGAGCAGCAGGATCGGTGCGTCCACCAGCAGCGCCCGGGCAATGGCCAGGCGTTGGCGCTGGCCGCCGGACAAGCCGAGGCCGCCGTCACCGAGGTGGGTCTGGTAACCGTGGGGCATTTGCTCGATGAAGTCGTGGGCGTAGGCGATTTTTGCCGCTTCCTGGACTTGGGCCAGGGTCGCCCCCGGATTGCCGTAGCGGATGTTTTCTTCGATGCTGCCGAAAAACAGCGCCGGGTTTTGCGAGACCAAGGCGAAGCAACGACGCAGATCCAGCGGATCGAGTTGAGTCAGCGGCACACCGTCGAGCAGGATGCGTCCTTCGGCGGGGTCGTAAAATCGCAGCAACAAGTCATACACGGTGGACTTGCCCGCGCCGGACGGTCCGACCAGTGCCAGGGTTTCGCCCGCATTGATCGTCAGATTCAGACCATCGACCGCATAGCTTTCGGGACGCGATGGGTAGGAAAAGCGCACATCCTGCAGCTGCAAATTCCCCTTTACCCGCTCAGGCAACGTCACCAATCCGCTGGTCGGTGGCTGGATGATGTTTTCCGAACGCAGCAATTCGGCGATCCGCTCCGCCGCACCGGCCGCGCGCTGTAACTCGCCGATGACTTCGCTCAAGGTGCCGAAAGCGCTGCCGACGATCAGGCTGTAAAAGACAAACGCCGCCAGTTCCCCGCCGGAAATCCGCCCGGCGATCACGTCCATGCCACCGACCCAGAGCATGACGCCCACCGCGCCCAGCACCAGCACGATCACCAGCGTGATCAACCACGAACGCTGGACGATGCGTTTGCGCGCCGTGTCGAATGCCTGCTCCACAGTCACCGCAAAGCGTTTTTCATCTTGGACCTGATGGTTGTAGGCCTGCACGGTTTTGATCTGGCCGAGGGTTTCGGACACGTAGCTGCCGACATCGGCAATCCGGTCCTGGCTTTCCCGCGACAGGCTGCGCACCCGACGGCCGAAGATCAGGATCGGCGCAATCACCAGCGGCAAGGCGATCACCACAATGCTGGTGAGCTTGGGATTGGTGATAAACAGCAACACAATCCCGCCGATGACCATCAGCAGATTGCGCAAAAACAGCGACAGCGAAGAGCCGATCACCGATTGCAGCAGCGTGGTGTCGGCGGTCAATCGCGACTGGATCTCGGAGCTGCGGTTGTCTTCGTAGAAGCCCGGATGCAGGTACACCAGATGATTGAACACCTGGCGCCGGATATCGGCGACCACCCGCTCGCCGATCCACGACACCAGATAGAAGCGCGCAAAAGTGCCGACCGCCAGCGCAAGCACCAGCACCATGAATAGACCGATGGTCTGGTTGAGCAAATGCGGCGATTGGGTCATGAAACCCTGATCCACCAACAGTCGAATCCCCTGCCCCATGGACAAGGTGATGCCGGCGGTGACGATCAACGCCAGCAAGGCGCCCAGGGCCTGTCCGCGATACGGCACAAGAAAACGACTGGCCAGACGAATGGCGCGGCGGTGACGGGAAGAGAGCATCGGGTTCATCCAGGTTCGCAGCAGAAGCGATTGATCGGGCCAGCCTACACACTCAATGGGGTGGAACTCTGTAAATCACAATGAGTCAGGTTAATTATGTCCGCCAAGACTAGCGGCTAGACGCTATTGGTCTAAAGTCCGGGTGGTAACACCGCACTATTTCTGGTGGACTGGCGTTGCCGCTCTGGTGAGACCGCAGGGAGTTGTCACAGCCCGGTCACCTGGCGGTTTTAGAGTAAGCACACAACCTGATGAGGAGACAGGCCATGTCCTTGCAAAACAGCAGCGAAGACAAGATTCAAGTGATCCGCACACAACCAGACCAGTCTCTGGGTTGCTCGATTATCGATGAGGACGGGCACGAAGTACCGATCACTGAAGGCATGATCCAGGACGCGTGCCGCGAACTGGAGAAACGATTGGTCAAGCCTGCCGAACAAGAGTGATATAGCCACCGTCTTCTTGACCCGGCCCTGGTTGGCCGGGTTTTTTATGGGTGATTATCCGGGAACTGTGGTGCGGCTATTCGCGAGCAAGCCCGCTCCCACAGGGGATTTTTGGTGAACTCAAATGTGGTGTTCAACCGAAATCCAGTGTGGGAGCGAGCCTGCTCGCGAAAGGGCCAACTCGGTATTCAGACAGCCGAAGCGCCCAACGCCGCCACGATCTTCTGCAACACCGGCGAATCCCCGTCAATCCGCACCTGCAACCCGTCAATCTCCCTGCGCGACGGATAATTCTTGCGCAGCGCATCAAACGCCGCACGCTGCTCGCTCACAGTGCCTACAAGGCTGCGGCGAAAATCTGCATCGTCCCGGCGCGGGTCGTACACGCCACGGCACAACATCGCCAGCGCCCAGGCCGGATCGCTGTCAGCGTGCAAGGTCACCTGCGATAACCACGGCGCCGGCAGCAAATCGCTCAGGCTGACCTGGGCTGGCTGACCTAGGAAGTCGCAATACGCCTGATAGATCTGCGCCGTGCCGCGTTGTTTGCCGTCGAGGCTGTAGCCGGCGATATGCGGTGTCGCCAGCACGCAGAGTTCGGCCAGCGCCACATCGACCTCGGGCTCGCCTTCCCAGACGTCCAACACCGCTTGCAGGTCTTCACGCTGCAGTAACACTTGACGCAGGGCCGCGTTGTCCACCACCGGGCCACGGCTGGCGTTGATCAGCCAGGCGCCGGGTTTGAGTCGGTTCAAACGGGGTTTGTCGAACAGGTGCCAGGTCGCCTGAGCACCATGCTTCTTCAAAGGTGTGTGCAGGCTGATGACGTCGCACTGCTCGATGATCTGCTCAAGGCTGACGAAATCGCCCCCCTCCGCCGCTTGCCGGGGCGGATCGCACACCAGCACGTTCCAACCCAGGCCTTGCAGAACCTTGACCAGCCGCCCGCCCACTTCACCGGCACCGACCACGCCATAAGTGCGTTGAGTCAGGTCGACGCCTTCGATTTCGGCCAGGGTCAGCAGGCTGCCGAGCACATAATCGACCACGCCCCGGGCATTGCAGCCGGGTGCGCTGGACCAGGTGATGCCGGCCTGTTGAAAGTAATCCAGGTCCAGGTGATCGGTGCCGATGGTGCAGGTGCCGACAAACCGCACCTTGCTGCCTTCGAGCAACGCGCGATTGACGTTGGTCACCGAGCGCACCAGCAGTACATCGGCCTCTTCGACCATGGCGCGGTCGATGGAACGCCCCGGCACCCGGCGGATTTCACCGAAACCCTGGAAAAAGGCATCGAGCAGCGGGATATTTTCGTCGGCAACAATCAGCATGGCGAGGCTCCTTTGGCGGATCGGCAGTGTAGTTGCAGATGACCTGTCACGCCTAGCGCGCATCCCCTGTAGGAGCCATGTAGGAGCTCCTACGAGGGGAAGGAATGTGCGGTGGCAGGAAAGGATTACAAATCGGTAACACAGCGCTTTTCCTGACCGGTGCGTCAACGGGGTAGAATGCGCCGCCCTGCGTATCAAGTACCCCTGGACGTTTCGCTTGTGAATTCCGTGACTGACCACTCCGCTGCAACTCCCCTCAACCGCCCGGCCCGGGTTCGGCTGGAGCTGAAAACCCTGCTCGCCCTGGCGCTGCCGATCATGATCGCGCAACTCGCGACCACTGCCATGGGCTTCGTCGATGCAGTGATGGCGGGCCGGGTCGGCCCACGAGACCTGGCCGCCGTGGCACTGGGCAACTCGATCTGGGTCCCGGTGTTCCTGCTGATGACCGGTACGTTGCTCGCCACTACGCCAAAAGTCGCCCAGCGTTTCGGCGCCGGTACCCACGGCGAGATCGGCCCGATCGTGCGCCAGGCTCTGTGGCTGGCGCTGGTGGTCGGATTGATGGCGACCGGCATGCTGATCGCCGCCGAACCGATCCTGCACATCATGAAGGTCGATCCCGAGCTGATCGGCCCGTGCATGCAATACCTGCACGGCATCGCCGCCGGTTTGCCTGCGGTCGCGCTGTACCACGTGCTGCGCTGCTACAGCGACGGCATGGGCCGCACGCGCCCGGCGATGATCCTCGGTTTGTGCGCCCTGGCGCTGAACATCCCGCTGAACTACGTGTTCATTTATGGCCACTTGGGCGTGCCTGCCATGGGCGGTGCCGGTTGTGGCTGGGCGACGGGGATTGTGATGTGGTTCATGGCCCTCGGCATGATGGCCTATACCCGCTGGGCGCCGGCCTACCAGAAAAGCGAACTGTTCAGCCGCTTCGACTGGCCACAATGGTCGGTGATCAAGCGCCTGCTGGGCATCGGCCTGCCAATCGGCATTGCGGTGTTCGCCGAATCGAGCATTTTCGCGGTGATTGCCCTGCTGATCGGCAGCCTCGGCGCGACCGTTGTCGCCGGCCATCAAATTGCCCTGAACGTAAGCTCCCTGGTGTTCATGATCCCTTATTCGCTGGGCATGGCCGTCACCGTGCGCGTCGGCCAGGCACTGGGCCGCAATGAACCCCGTGAAGCGCGCTTCGCCGCTGGCGTCGGCATGGGCACTGCCCTGGCGTATGCCTGTCTGTCGGCGAGCATGATGTTGTTGCTGCGCGAGCACATCGCCACGATCTACACCGCCGACCCGACAGTGATTCATGTGGCGGCGATGTTGATTGTGTATTCAGCGCTGTTTCAGTTTTCCGACGCGATCCAGGTCACGGCGGCCGGTGCGTTGCGCGGCTATCAGGACACGCGGGTGACGATGATCCTGACCCTGTTCGCGTATTGGGGAATTGGCTTGCCGGTGGGCTACGCGCTGGGCCTGACCGACTGGTTCGGCGCACCAAGCGGCCCGAGCGGGCTGTGGCAGGGTTTGATCGTGGGCTTGAGTTGCGCGGCGCTGATGCTGTCGATCCGCCTGACGCGCAGTGCACGCAAGCGGATCCGCATCAGCCAGTCGGCGGGTTAAGCGAGTTTCTTGCGGATCCAGTAGAGGTAGGTGCCTGCCTCTTCGTGCTGGCCGACCAGTTCGTGGTCGAGAAACACACAGAACTTGGGAATGTCGCGCCGGGTCGACGGGTCCGTGGCGATGACCTTGAGCAGGCCACCGGGCGCCAGGTCTCGGATGTGCTGGTGCAGCATCATCACCGGCTCGGGGCAGTTGAGGCCGGTGGCGTCGAGGGTGCCGTCTACCGGCGTATCAAGCAATTCACTCATGATTCACTCCTGAAACTGGCCGGCATTGTCGCGCATTGCCGGGTGTTCGGTCATCTGTGGCATGACGCCATCCCCCCTGTGGGAGCGGGCTTGCTCGCGAAAGCGGTGTGTCAGTCGACATCAATGTTGAATGTCAGCCCGCCTTCGCGAGCAAGCCCGCTCCCACATTGGTCCGCGTAACTCAGCGGGATTTCGGTTTCTTCACGTCAATCCGGCGCAAATGGCAGGTCACTTCTTCGCGGTCGTGGTACAGCTGTTTGCAGCCGATCTCGACCTTGATCCCGCGTTCCTTGAAGCCCTCGGCGATGCGTTCGAGCAAGCGCTTCACTTCCGCGTAACGCTGTTTCATCGGCAGCTTGAGGTTGACCACCGCTTCGCGGCAATGCCCTTCGCCAATCCACTCTTCCAGCATCGCCGCGTTGCGCGCCGGTTTCTCGACGATGTCGCAGACCATCCAGTCCACCGGTTGGCGCGGCTTGAAGGTGAAACCGTCAGCCATCAAGTGCTGCACCAGGCCGGTGTCCATCAGGCTTTCGGCCATCGGGCCGTTATCGATGGCCGTCACCAGCATGCCACGGTTGACCAGTTGCCAGGTCCAGCCGCCGGGCGCGGCGCCGAGGTCAACGCCGGTCATGTCGCTGTGCAGACGCTCGTCCCACTGGTCCCGCGGGATAAAGTGGTGCCAGGCCTCTTCCAGCTTCAGGGTTGAACGACTTGGCGCGTCACGGGGGAATTTCAAACGCGGAATGCCCATCGGCCACATCGCCGAGTTATTCGACTCGGCCAGCCCGACGAACACTTCACGACCGCTTTTGAAGGTCAGCAGCAAACGCGGCTTGCTGGCGTCTTCCACCAGTTTGCCGGCCGCCATCAGCGCCTTGCGCAGGTGGCCTTCGAATTTCTTGCAGAAGTTCGACAGTTCCTTGCCGTCGTTGGTGTCGACCATTTCCAGCCACAGGCTGCCACATACCGGGAAATCGACGATGTGCGCGAGGATCACGCTGATACGGTCGGTTTCCGGCAAATCGATGAAAATCCCGCGAGCCCATTGGCGCGGGAAGATCAGCTCGGCGAAACGCTGGCCACGCATCAGGCGCTCGGCGCCGTCTTCTTCGGTGCAGATGAATTCGGCGCAGGCGCTGGCGGTCTTGGCCTTGGCATAGCCGGCCACGTTCAAGCGTGCGGCGTGTTCGGCAATCTCGGAACAGACTTCGCCTTCGAAGCCCGGCCGGCAATGCATAAATAGGGTGTTCATTCTTACTCCTGGGCAGATGGCGAGGAATTCAGCCACTGCGCGATGCCCAGGCTTGCGGTGAAGCAAAGCCTGTCACGAAAACCGGCGCATGATAGCCGAGTTCGGAACCTTGGACTTGTCGATAGAGTCCAGTTATTAGCCAGCTACTTAAAACAGGGCTAGGTTTAATGCTCTGTTTGTCCCGTCAGTCCGTAGCCGTGCGGACCCAAAGGAGTCATTTCAAATGCCGTCCCTCGATAGCCTGAAAACCCTTAAAACCTTACAAATAGACGACAAGACCTACTATTATTTCAGTCTGCCCGACGCTGCCAAGAGCCTCGGTGATCTCGACAAGTTGCCGATGTCGTTGAAAGTGCTGCTGGAAAACCTGCTGCGCTGGGAGGACGAAAAAACCGTCACCGGCGCCGACCTCAAGGCCATTGCGGCCTGGCTCAAGGAGCGTCGCTCCGACCGCGAAATCCAATACCGCCCTGCCCGGGTATTAATGCAGGACTTTACCGGCGTGCCGGCCGTGGTTGATCTGGCCGCCATGCGCGCCGCGATGGCCAAGGCTGGCGGCGACCCGCAGCGCATCAATCCGCTGTCGCCGGTGGACCTGGTGATCGACCACTCGGTGATGGTCGACAAATTCGCCAGTTCCAGCGCCTTCGAACAGAACGTCGACATCGAAATGCAGCGCAACGGTGAACGTTACGCGTTCCTGCGCTGGGGCCAGAGTGCCTTCGATAACTTCAGCGTGGTGCCGCCGGGCACCGGGATCTGCCATCAGGTCAACCTCGAATACCTCGGGCGCACGGTCTGGACCAAGGATGAGGACGGCCGCACTTATGCGTTCCCCGACACCCTGGTCGGCACCGACTCCCACACCACCATGATCAACGGCCTCGGCGTGCTCGGCTGGGGCGTCGGCGGGATCGAAGCGGAAGCGGCGATGCTCGGCCAACCGGTGTCGATGCTGATCCCGGAAGTGATCGGTTTCAAACTCACCGGCAAACTCAAGGAAGGCATCACCGCCACCGACCTGGTGCTGACCGTCACGCAGATGCTGCGCAAGAAAGGCGTGGTCGGCAAATTCGTCGAGTTCTACGGTGACGGCCTCGCCGATCTGCCGCTGGCCGACCGCGCGACCATCGCCAACATGGCCCCGGAATACGGCGCGACCTGCGGGTTCTTCCCGGTGGACGACGTGACGTTGGAATACCTGCGCCTGTCCGGGCGCCCCGCCGAAGTGGTGAAACTGGTCGAGGCCTACACCAAGGCCCAAGGCCTGTGGCGCCTGCCGGGCAAGGAACCGATCTTTACCGACAGCCTGGAACTGGACATGGGCAGCGTCGAAGCCAGTCTAGCCGGGCCGAAACGTCCGCAAGACCGTGTCTCGCTGCCGAATGTCGCCCAGGCCTTCAGCGATTTCCTCGGCCTGCAAATCAAACCCACCAGCAAGGAAGAAGGACGCCTGGAAAGTGAAGGCGGCGGCGGTGTCGCGGTGGGCAACGCCGACATGGTTGGCGAAGCGGACTACGAGTCTGAAGGCCACACCTACCGGCTGAAAAACGGTGCGGTGGTGATCGCGGCGATCACGTCCTGCACCAACACCTCCAACCCGAGCGTGATGATGGCGGCCGGTCTGGTGGCGAAGAAAGCGGTCGAGAAAGGCCTGAAACGCAAACCGTGGGTCAAGAGTTCCCTGGCGCCGGGTTCGAAAGTGGTCACCGATTACTACAAGGCTGCGGGTCTGACGCAGTACCTCGATGAACTGGGTTTTGCCCTGGTCGGTTATGGCTGCACCACTTGCATCGGCAACTCCGGGCCGTTACCGGAACCGATCGAGAAAGCCATTCAGAAAGCCGATCTGGCGGTGGCGTCGGTGTTGTCCGGCAACCGCAACTTCGAGGGCCGGGTGCATCCGCTGGTGAAAACCAACTGGCTGGCCTCCCCGCCGCTGGTCGTCGCTTATGCGTTGGCCGGTACGGTGCGGATCGACATCAGCAGCGAATCCCTGGGTGACGACAAGAATGGCAACCCGGTTTTTCTGCGGGACATCTGGCCGAGCACGAAGGAGATCGCCGACGCGGTGAATCAGGTCAACACCGCGATGTTCCACAAGGAATACGCCGAAGTGTTTGCCGGCGACGAGCAGTGGCAGGCAATTGAAGTGCCGCAGGCCGCGACGTATGTCTGGCAGGAAGATTCGACCTACATCCAGCATCCGCCGTTCTTCGATGACATCGGCGGACCGCTGCCGGTGATTCAGGACGTGAGAAAGGCCAACGTGCTGGCGCTGCTCGGCGATTCGGTGACCACCGACCACATCTCCCCCGCCGGCAACATCAAGGCCGACAGCCCGGCCGGTCGTTACTTGCGCGAGAAAGGCGTGGAACCGCGGGACTTCAACTCCTACGGCTCGCGGCGCGGCAACCATGAAGTGATGATGCGCGGCACCTTCGCCAACATCCGCATTCGCAACGAAATGCTCGGTGGTGAAGAAGGTGGCAACACGATCTACATTCCGACTGGCGAGAGGCTGCCGATTTACGACGCGGCCATGCGTTATCAAGCGTCGGGCACGCCGCTGGTGGTGATTGCCGGGCAAGAATACGGCACCGGGTCGAGCCGCGACTGGGCGGCCAAAGGTACGAATCTGCTGGGCGTGAAAGCGGTCATCGCCGAAAGCTTCGAACGAATTCACCGCTCCAACCTGGTGGGCATGGGCGTTTTGCCGCTGCAATTCAAACTGGATCAGAACCGCAAGAGCCTGAACCTGACCGGCAAGGAAACCGTGGATATCCTCGGTTTGACTGGCGTCGAGGTCACACCGCGAATGAACCTGACCCTGGTGATCACCCGTGAAAACGGGACCAGTGAGAAGGTCGAGGTGTTGTGCCGGATCGATACGCTGAACGAAGTCGAGTACTTCAAGGCCGGGGGGATTTTGCATTATGTGTTGCGGCAGTTGATTGCCTCGTAAGCACCGCTGCTGACAGAGACACCGCCTTCGGGCGGTGTTTTTGTTTGTGCCCTGCCTCAAACAAAAATACCCTGCACGCCCCCGAACAACTATGGGAGCGAGCCTGCTCGCGAAAGCGGAGTGTCAGGCAACATCGATGTTAGCTGTGATGGCCTCTTCGCGAGCAAGCCCGCTCCCACAAGGGGTTATGTGTTGCCCACAAATCCCCTGAACACCACCGACCCACTGTGGGAGCGGGCTTGCTCGCGAAAGCGTACTGACAGTCAGCATCAATGTTTATGCTATGCCCCCTTCGCGAGCAGGCTCGCTCCCACAAGGGGTCATGTGTCGAACACCAATCTCCTGAACACCACCGATCCACTGTGGGAGCGGGCTTGCTCGCGAAGGCGGTGTGTCAGCCGACTCAAATGTTGAAGACACATCGCCTTCGCGAGCAAGCCCGCTCCCACAGGGGGTCGCGTCACACTGCAAAATTTATTGGTACAAGGACTCCAACATGCCCGCTTTGCCATGGCTCTATCTGGCACTTCTCTCCATCGGCTATGCCCTGGCCCTGATCTACGGCCATCTCGGCTGGCTGGCGGCTATCTCTGTCGCCCTGCTGCTGTTCGCCGGTTTCGCCGTGCGCCAGCAAAGGATTCAGGCCGGTCGTTATATCGGTCACGGCCTGTTCATCGTCCTGGCCCTGGCGCTGGCGATGCACTGGCTGCCCGGTTTCTACAATGGCCGAGGCATCGACCCGCAACGTTTCACCGACGATGCCGTACCGTTTTCCATGTATTTGAACCAGGACAAACCGCTGATTGGTTTCTGGTTGTTGCTGGTATGCCCGTGGATTGTCGGTCGGCGTTCGCTGCGACTGTCGATTTACGCCACCGCCCTGGCACTGACGCTAAGTGCCGTGCTCGCCCTCGGCGGCGCGCTGTTGCTTGGTGTGATCAGTTGGGCGCCGAAATGGCCAGACCAGGCCTGGCTCTGGGTCTTGAACAACCTGCTGCTGGTGACACTGGTGGAGGAAGCGCTGTTTCGCGGTTACATCCAGGGCGGTCTGAGCCGGCGTTTCCAACACCTGCCCTACGGCGAAAACCTCGCGCTGCTGCTTGCCTCGCTGTTGTTCGGCCTGGCGCATTTGGGCGCGGGCTGGCAATGGGTGTTACTGGCGGGGCTGGCGGGTGTCGGCTATGGTCTGGCCTACCGATTTGGCGGGTTGGGTGCGGCCATCGCTACCCATTTCGGCTTGAACCTGCTGCATTTCGGTCTATTCACCTACCCGATGCTTGCCGGCTGACGCAATAGCCGTTCTGCGACGTATCGCTGATTATTGAAATTTAATTTCAATAAATCCCTGACCACGCCGACAACCTCTCAAAGCCTCACGGATTGAAATAGCCATGCGTAACAACCAACCCATTACACAACGCGAACGGACCTTCCCGGCTCAGCAACGGTTGATCTCCACAACCGACGCCAAAGGCGTGATCACTTACTGCAACGATGCTTTCGTCGAAATCAGTGGGTTTTCCCGTGAAGAGCTGATCCGTGCGCCGCACAACCTGGTGCGTCACCCTGACGTCCCGGCAGCGGTCTTCGCGCACATGTGGGGTACTTTGAAACAAGGCTTGCCATGGATGGGCATTGTCAAGAATCGCTGCAAGACCGGTGATCACTACTGGGTCAACGCCTACGTCACACCGGTTTTCGAAGGCAATCAGGTGGTCGGTTACGAGTCGGTGCGGATCAAACCCACCGCCGAACAGATCCGCCGGGCCGAAGCGCTCTACCAACGCATCAACCAGGGCAAGTCGGCGATTCCTTCGACAGACAAATGGCTGCCGGTCCTGCAGGACTGGGTGCCGTTTATTCTGGTCAGCCAACTGAGCTTCATGATCGGTGCATCGCTCAATTCCCAATGGGGTTTTGCCTTGGCCGCCGGTCTTTCAGTGCCGCTGGGCCTGCTGGGTCTAAGCTGGCAACAGCGCGGCCTCAAGCGCCTGCTGATCCTGGCCGGGCAAACCACGTCGGACCCGCTGATCGCCCAGATGTACACCGACAGCCGGGGCGCCCAGGCGCGTCTGGAGATGTCGATCCTCAGCCAGGAAGCCCGCCTGAAAACCTGCCTGACCCGCCTGCAGGACACCGCCGAGCACCTGACCGAGCAAGCGAAGCAGTCCGACACCCTGGCCCACAACAGCTCCAATGGGTTGGAGCGTCAACGGGTCGAAACCGAACAAGTGGCCACTGCGGTCAACCAGATGGCGGCCACCACCCAGGAAGTCGCCAGCCACGTGCAACGCACCGCTGACGCCACCCAGGAAGCCAATCGCCTGACCAGTCGTGGCCGCGACATCGCCGGGGAAACCCGCGAAGCCATCCAGCGCCTGTCGGTGGTGGTCGGTGAAACCGGTCTGACCGTGACGCAACTGGCCAAGGACAGCGACGAAATCGGTGGCGTGGTCGATGTGATCAAAGGCATCGCCGACCAGACCAACCTGCTGGCACTCAACGCCGCCATCGAAGCGGCACGCGCCGGTGAGATGGGCCGTGGTTTCGCGGTCGTGGCGGACGAAGTGCGACAACTGGCGCAACGCACCAGCGAGTCTACCGGGCAGATCCATGCCCTGATCGCCAAGCTGCAACAGACCGCCAACACAGCCGTGCAGACCATGGACGCCGGGCATCGCCAGGCCGAAGAAGGTGTGGCGCGGGTATTGGAAGCGGACCAGGCACTGATCGGCATCAGCGAAGCGGTGGCCCACATTACCGACATGACCACGCAGATTGCTGCGGCGACTGAAGAGCAAAGCTCGGTGGCCGAAGAAATCAGCCGCAACATCAGCAACATCTCGCAACTGGCGGACCAGACCTCGGAACAGGCGCAACACTCGGCGTTGCTGAGTGAAGAACTGACCAAGACTGCGAGCACCCAGTACTCGTTGGTGGAGCGGTTTAACCGCTGATTGATGCGCCTCTCTGGAGGCGGACGCGGAGCGTCCCTGGCGGCATTCCCACGCAGAGCGTGGGAACGATCAACCCGGATTGCGAAAGCTTCCGGGTTTTTTATGGCCACTTTGAAAGTGAGAGGGCCTGTGCGGGCCTCTTCGCGGGCAAGCCCGCTCCCACATTTTGATCTGAGGTGTGAATGGGATCTTTATTCGCCGCAACCCCCTGTGGGAGCGGGCTTGCTCGCGAAGAGGCCCTGACTGCCACCGCAAACCGCTACTGAAGAAACCCGGCCACCTTCCCCGCCGCAGCCGCCAGATGCTGCTCATGGCTAAACCCGGACGCCTTCAACGGCTTCAAATCATGATCCCCCGCCACCAGCCAGAACACCTCGATACTCGGCGACAACGCATAAGCCTCGACGGCCTCCCGATTCCCCAGCGCATCCCGCTCACCCTGCACGATCAACGTGAGGGTCTTCAGCCCGGCCAGATGCTCGACCCGTGGCTTCTCCGGTTTACCCACCGCGTAGAACGGATAGCCCAAGCACACCAGCGCATCCGCACCCAATTCATCCGCCAGCAAACTGGCCATCCGTCCGCCCATGGACTTGCCGCCAATGGCCAAACGCCCAGTGACATGGCGTCGCACCTTGGCATACACCTCACGCCAGCATTCGAGCAGTTTCGGTGCCGGATTCGGTGGGCGTTTACCGCCGTCGAGGCGCCGTTGCGCCATGTAGGGAAACTCGAAGCGCAACACGTTGACGCCCTGTGCGGCAAGGCGCGCGGCCATGTCGTTCATCCAGCCGCTGTCCATCGGTGCGCCGGCGCCGTGGGCGAGGATCAGCGTCGTCGATGACGGCCCGGAAGCCGCATCCCACAACCAGCCATGTTCGGCCACGCACTGCGCCCATTGATCCCCGTCAATACTGGCCTTGTGCTCTTTGTCCATGCTTGCCTCGCTTTTAGTCTGCCTATAACTCCAGGCGAAGGGAGCGCCTGCCTTGCGGCTTACTCGCAAGACAGGCCTTCACTTCGGCTGAACCGTGGATGGGGAACCATGAACACTTCTATCAGTACCGCCTACAACTACAAGGTGGTCCGCCAATTCGCCATTATGACGGTGGTGTGGGGCATCGTCGGCATGGGCCTCGGGGTTTTTCTCGCAGCTCAATTGGTCTGGCCCGAACTCAACTTTAATTTGCCGTGGACCAGTTTCGGCCGCCTGCGCCCGTTGCACACCAACGCGGTGATCTTCGCCTTCGGCGGCTGCGCCCTGTTCGCCAGTTCGTTCTATTCGGTGCAGCGCACCTGCCAGACCCAACTGTTTGCGCCGAAAATCGCCCAATTCTGCTTCTGGGGCTGGCAACTGGTGATTGTCCTGGCGGCCGTCAGCCTGCCGCTGGGCTACACCAGTTCCAAGGAATACGCCGAGCTGGAATGGCCGATCGACATCCTGATCACCATCGTCTGGGTCGCCTACGCCATCGTGTTCTTCGGCACACTGGCCAAGCGCAAGACCAAGCACATCTACGTCGGCAACTGGTTCTTCGGTGCGTTCATCGTCACCGTGGCGATCCTGCACATCGTCAACAACCTGGAAATCCCGGTCAGCCTGACCAAGTCCTACTCGCTGTACGGCGGCGCGACTGACGCCATGGTGCAGTGGTGGTACGGCCACAACGCGGTGGGTTTCTTCCTGACTGCCGGGTTCCTCGGGATGATGTATTACTTCGTGCCGAAACAGGCCGAGCGCCCGGTGTATTCGTATCGCTTGTCGATCGTGCACTTCTGGGCCCTGATCACGCTGTACATCTGGGCCGGCCCGCACCACTTGCACTACACCGCGCTGCCGGACTGGGCACAATCCCTGGGCATGGTGATGTCGCTGATCCTGCTGGCGCCAAGCTGGGGCGGGATGATCAACGGGATGATGACGCTCTCGGGAGCCTGGCATAAGTTGCGCAGCGACCCGATCCTGCGCTTCCTCGTGGTCTCCCTGGCGTTCTACGGCATGTCGACCTTCGAAGGGCCGATGATGGCGATCAAGACCGTGAACGCCCTCTCCCACTACACCGACTGGACCATCGGCCATGTTCACGCCGGCGCGCTCGGCTGGGTGGCGATGATTTCCATCGGCGCGCTGTACCACATGATCCCGAAAATCTTCGGTCGCCCGCAGATGCACAGCCTCGGCCTGATCAACGCGCACTTCTGGCTCGCGACCATCGGCACCGTGCTCTACATCGCGTCGATGTGGGTCAACGGCATCGCCCAGGGCCTCATGTGGCGCGCTGTCAACGAAGACGGCACGCTGACCTACTCCTTCGTCGAAACCCTGGTGGCCAGCCACCCAGGCTTCGTCGTGCGGCTGGTGGGCGGTGCGATCTTCTTCAGCGGCATGTTGCTGATGGCCTACAACACCTGGCGCACCGTGCGGGCCTCGCAGCCTGCCGAAGCCGCCGCTGCCGCGCAGATGGCCTGAGGAGTTCGCCATGAAACACGAAACAATCGAGAAAAACGTAGGCCTGCTGCTGTTGCTGATGGTCCTGGCCGTGAGCATCGGCGGTCTGACCCAGATCGTCCCGCTGTTCTTCCAGGACGTGACCAATAAACCGGTGGAAGGCATGAAGCCCTATACCGCACTGCAACTGGAAGGTCGCGACATTTACATCCGCGAAGGCTGCGTCGGTTGCCACTCGCAGATGATCCGACCGTTTCGCGCCGAGACCGAACGCTACGGGCACTACTCGGTGGCCGGCGAAAGCGTCTGGGATCACCCGTTCCTGTGGGGCTCCAAGCGCACCGGGCCGGACCTGGCCCGGGTCGGCGGTCGCTACTCCGAAGACTGGCACCGCGCGCACTTGTACAACCCGCGCAACGTGGTGCCGGAATCGAAAATGCCCGGCTACCCATGGCTGGTGGCCAATCAACTCGACAGCAGCCACACCGAAACCAAGATCAAGGCCATGCGCACCCTCGGCGTGCCGTACAGCGACGACGACATCAGCGGTGCCGTCGCCTCGCTCAAGGGCAAGACCGAAATGGACGCACTGGTCGCCTACCTGCAAGTGCTCGGCACTGCCATCAAGAGCAAGAGGTGAGCGCCATGGTCTTTGAAATGAGCAGTGGAATGATCCGCGGCCTGGGCACGGTCGTGGTGTTTGTGGCTTTCGTCGGCCTGGCGTTATGGGTGTTCAACGGCAAGCGCAGCCCGGAATTCGCCGAAGCGCGTTTGCTGCCTTTCGCCGATGAACCGCTCCCCGACGACGCCACCCAAGAACCTGAAACAAGGAGTACCCGGCCATGACCACCTTCTGGAGTACGTGGATCTGCGTACTGACCATCGGCAGCCTGATCGGCCTGACCTGGCTGCTGGTCGGCACCCGCAAGGGCGAGACCAAGGGCAGCGTCGACCAGACCATGGGCCACAGCTTCGACGGCATCGAGGAGTACGACAACCCGCTGCCGCAGTGGTGGTTCATGCTGTTCGCCGGCACGCTGGTGTTTGCCGTGGGTTACCTGGTGCTGTATCCGGGCCTGGGTAACTGGAAAGGCATCCTGCCGGGTTACGAGGACGGCTGGACCGGCGTTCACGAGTGGGAAAAGGAGATGAACAAGGCTGACGCCAGGTTCGGCCCGATCTTCGCCAAGTTCGCCGCCATGCCGGTGGAAGAAGTGGCCAAGGACCCGCAAGCGCTGAAAATGGGCGGTCGCCTGTTTGCTTCCAATTGCGCGGTGTGCCACGGCTCGGATGCCAAGGGCGCCTTCGGCTTTCCGAACCTGGCAGACAGTGACTGGCGCTGGGGCGGCGATGCCGACATGATCAAAACCACGATCATGGGCGGGCGCATGGCAGCGATGCCGGCCTGGGGCGAGATCCTCGGTGAGGCTGGCGTGAAAAACGTCGCCGCGTATGTACGTCACGAACTGGCCGGCCTGCCCCTGCCCGCCGACAGCAACGCCGACGTGCAAGCCGGACAGCAATTGTTCAGCACCACGTGCGTAGCCTGTCATGGGGCAAACGGCCAAGGCACTGAAGCCATGGGCGCGCCGAACCTGACGCACCCGGCCGGATTTATCTACGGTTCAAGCCTGGCGCAACTGCAACAAACCATACGTCATGGCCGCCAGGGCCATATGCCGGCGCAGAACGAATTGCTCGGCAACGATAAGGTGCAACTGCTGGCGGCTTACGTTTTCAGCTTGTCCCACGGTGTCAGCACCGAGCGTTTGCAGGCTGAAGGCAAAAGCGAATAATTCTTGACCGCTCTGCTGCCGCATTCTCCCGGATGCGGCAGTTCCCCGCTTCTTTGCGACCCATTGTCGCACCCTCCTTCAGTCTCCCTTTCGGTTCCCCGGAATCGGGTCTACGCTTGCTCGATGCGGACTGGCAAAGTACCGGTTCCAGGTCGACCTTAGCCGATGTGTTCGACGAATCTGCTCGATGACAGGCCGCAAAGGCTGGTAGATACCGGCTGTCGTGCAAATTGCCTTCTGTCACCCGAACCTTGCGTTTGAACATACCCCGTTACAACTGACCTGAACCCCTCGCCTTTTTCTTCCGCTGCGACATTTTGTCCGAGGGCAATTATGTCCTTACGCGGCGCATGGAAAGGCCGCAGAATCAGCTTCTGAAAGCATTGACCCAGGTCATGGTGCGTTGCAATGCCCCCCTGCTTTCTACATACTTGCGGCCGATTTTTATCCTAATAAAACACCCAAACCGTGGAACCTTAGAATGAGCACAGCAATCAGTCCGACTGCTTATAACTATAAGGTAGTCCGCCAGTTCGCCATCATGACGGTGGTCTGGGGGATCCTTGGCATGGGGCTTGGTGTCTTCATCGCCTCACAGCTTGTATGGCCGGAATTGAACTTCGGTCTGCCGTGGACGACTTTTGGACGCTTACGCCCGTTGCACACCAACCTGGTGATTTTCGCCTTCGGTGGTTGTGCACTGTTTGCCACTTCTTATTATGTCGTGCAGCGAACCTGCCAAACGCGACTGATTTCCGACAGCCTCGCGGCCTTCCACTTCTGGGGTTGGCAAGCGGTGATCATCGGCGCGATCGTGACCTTGCCGCTGGGTTACACCACCACCAAGGAATACGCCGAACTGGAATGGCCACTGGCTATTCTGCTGGCCATTGTCTGGGTCGTTTACGGTCTGGTGTTCTTCGGCACCATCGTCAAGCGCAAGACCAAGCACATCTATGTGGGCAACTGGTTCTACGGTGCCTTCATCGTCGTGACCGCGATGCTGCACATCGTCAACCACATGTCGCTGCCGGTCAGCCTGTTCAAGTCCTACTCGGCCTACTCGGGTGCGACGGACGCGATGATCCAGTGGTGGTACGGCCACAACGCGGTGGGTTTCTTCCTGACCACCGGCTTCCTGGGGATGATGTACTACTTCGTTCCGAAGCAGGCCGAACGTCCGATCTACTCCTATCGCCTGTCCATCGTGCACTTCTGGGCGCTGATCACCCTGTACATCTGGGCCGGTC
This sequence comes from Pseudomonas sp. NPDC096950, assembly GCF_044762525.1. Lineage (NCBI taxonomy): Bacteria > Pseudomonadati > Pseudomonadota > Gammaproteobacteria > Pseudomonadales > Pseudomonadaceae > Pseudomonas > Pseudomonas sp. NPDC096950. The sequence goes on from NZ_JBIWEL010000012.1 coordinate 204,675, forward strand.
CGCACCACTTGCACTACACCGCTCTGCCGGACTGGGCGCAGTCCCTGGGCATGGCGATGTCGATCATCCTGCT
>NZ_JBIWEL010000013.1:0-187150 GCF_044762525.1 Pseudomonas sp. NPDC096950
TAAGCTTATCCACAATTGCTGGGGCAAAAATCAGCAATCCGTCCTGGGTCAATTTTCAATCGGCAGGGTGGGTCAGTTTTCAATCAGCGCCAACACAACCTAACGTCATCACCAGCATGCCAAGGCTTCTGGGAGAGGACGGTCTAGGGCAGCTCTGCAATAGTACAGCTAAGCTGACAGACATGTTTTATTTCATGAAACGCATCAATGAAAACGGCGTGGGCTGATACACGTGACTCGTTTATGCCGGCCTGGTGCAATCCGCGCTGTCAGAGGGCTATCAGACGATTTGAGCGAGTGACACACACTGTGGGCCTGGCTAGTTGAATGCATACTGGGCGTGTAGTGCGCCGGTGCTAAAGGGTCAGCTCTAAGCGCTGTCTAGATTTGAGCCGTTTCCCATTGGAATGGTAAACTCCCGTGCAGTGAAGTGTAAGATCTATTGGACATGTATTTGTGCACCGGAGGGGAGGCATTTGTGTCCGTTGCGTACGTCATCTCCCAGAGAGTCAAACGCCTGAAGAAAGGGCAGCCCTTCGTCGGCACGAAGTTCGCCTCAGTCGGCTCTCGCTCTGCGGTCAATAAAGCACTTTCCAAACTGGTACTCGCAGGCTTACTAAAACGGGTGGCCCGAGGCGTATACATGCGCCCCAAGTTGAACAGCTACATCGGTCCAGTACGTCCGAGCCCACTCACGGTTATGAAGGTAATCACCACAGCTAACGGTGAGACCATACAGGTACATGGAGCGGAGGCAGTCCGCAGGTTGGGCCTCAGCACACAAATGCAGGTGCTCCCAACTTATTATACAAGCGGCTCTTCGCGCGAAATCAAAATCGGGATTGCCTTGGTGCGTCTCAAGCATGTATCTAAAGACCGCCTTCAGCATGCTGGTACGAATCTGGGATTAGTACTCACGGCTCTCTACTACGTTGGAAAGCGGGGGATGTCCAAGGAGATTCTGTCAAAAATCACTGATACGCTGAGCAATGAAGAATTTCGCAAGCTTCTAGATTGCAAAATGCCGAAATGGATGCGGTCCTGCCTTACCTCATAACCTATCAGTTGGAGCTAGCGCGACGGCGAGGAATTATGGCTGCGTTGTTCAGCGGCTGCGCCCTGACTAGGTGAGCGGGCGTACAAACGCCATTAGCCACCCAATCGTGGCTATGCCCTCAAAAACTGACATGACCGCAGACATACCGTTCGCCCGTTGCGACCCAGAGCTTTAGCAAGGATGAGGACCAGGCTTGAATTAAGCTGATAGGCGTGCACCTTTCGTAAGTGACAGGCGCGGTGTACGGTGGAGCTTGCATATTATATCAACCTTCACCCTGAACTTTTGCTGAAGCTGCTGGGAGATCGAAATGACCATGCCGGAAGAGCGCACTCGCGCGGTGATTCAGACTCGCGAATTCTTAGTTGAGCTATACCGCGATAAATCTCTTCCCGAAAAAGTTCAGCGCGATGCCAAATTTCTTTTGCGACATTACCCAAGCAAAGCTGACATGGTGCTAGCAGCCCGACTCGAGGAGCAACCCGCTTTGTTAACAGAGCTCATCGGGCCCGTTTTCAGCTTACCAGGCGATGATTGAAGCAAAGCTTTCTCGCCTGCGCTCTATTTTATCGGGTGTGACGGAGATCGGTCTCTGCACAGAACAAGACACGCATAGCAGGGAGTGTGAGATCGAGGTCGTCCCTCAACGAATAGGTAGAGCCGCTGGTCACCTTGAATACTAGGAATGGGCGCCATCCGTTGGAGCTTCTACGAGCGAGACCTGTTGCAGCGGCTCCATTAACCATCTGGCTTGACCATTCATATATGGCGGGGTTACCAACTGCACCTGCTCGATCCACGTTCGTGTCGACTGGTAATCGACGTACTGCTTAAGCTCATGGGCGTGATATAGCATCAGCATGGTGGCATTTAATTCCCGCCCATAGCGGCGTACCACCTGTAGGTAGAACCAAGGCAAGATCAACTCCTGCTCGACGCAGCTCCATAATTGTTGGTTGGGAGCGGAGCACAGCTCATCGGGCAGCTCCAATCCGATTTCTGAATGACGGTAAGTAGTGAACATAGCCACCTCAAAATGAACACTATAGATTGTAGCTCTATAGGTTTCGAGAGCGCTTCATCGTTCCTTTTGCGGAATCGGCAAATTGGAACTCAATACAGCGTTTGGCCTTGCGCTCAAACAGGTCCGTAAGCGACAGCAGCTCACCCAAGAAGACTTTTCAAATATCAGCAGCCGGACGTATCTGAGCACCTTGGAGCGAGGCTTGAAAAGTCCCACACTGGAAAAGCTGGAACAGCTGTCCTCAGTGCTCAACGTCCATCCACTGACCATGATGGTTGTTGCATATATGCACAAAGAAAATCGGCAAAATGTATCCGATCTTCTCAAAAATATTGAAATCGAATTAGCTTCGCTTTCACCCAATGACACCGTTTCACTTGCACATGATCAAAAGAGTCCGAGCCAACCATAAGCCTATCCGGGCGCCGAGAATGGCAGCCTTGCAGCGTATTGCAATGGCAGCCTGTCTACTCCTGCAACACTTCAATCAGCTTCTGGTTGTAATCGTCAAGGTGCAGTAGGAATTCGTGACAACCATGACCTCATCACAGCCGTAGAACGCTTTAGCAGAGATCGCCTGCAACACCGCAGCGTTGCCCACAGAACCTGTGGAGTTTTTGGCCTGTATGACCATGTTCTTGCCTACCCATCCGAGGCCGTTGGTCATTGATAAACCCCTAACTCAACCCGCTCCAGGTAGTCTTCGACAGCCTGAAACCCAAGAGAGTTATCGATAAGATCAAGAGGGACGTTACCTGCAAGGTGCTTACAAGGTCGATCGAGCCATTCTTCGGCAAGCCGCTGTGTGCCAAAAACAGTCGTCGCGTGTTCTAGAACCTTCGCGTATTGAAAGGCCACCGCGCTCTGCTGGACGTTAAGGCGAGCTGTCTTCGAGTCATCATCCTGACGTTGGCTCGTTCGGATGGGCTTGCCGACGATCCGCCCGATGACCCTCGATGACGAGTAAAGCTCAGAGACCGAGAGCATGGCCTGAACATCTTTGAGGGCGAACCCCTCCCTGGCCAGCAAGAAAATACTGAGCTGGCTGAGCTGTTCGATTTTGACTTGGGTCAAGTATTCCGTAGGCTTACGGGCTGGTGTCGATTTAGCTGTTTGGGTAGGAGGAGCAACCATCTGGCTGACTTCGTTTGCGACATTTGAAGCTAGCCTAGCTCGATTTGATGCGTCGCGCATGGTGGCCTGCACCGAATTGATCAGGTCGTCCGGTAGGTCGCCCAACGTAATTGAAATCCTGATGGGCACATTGACGTTGAGGTTGTAAAGGTCGGCTCCCCAAAGGGAGCACTACGCCTGGCGCCAAGACAAAGCTCGATGGCATCCAGGATGGTAAATTTTCCGCTGTCACCCGGCCGAATCAGGCAATTGAAGCCCGGCGGAGGGTGACTAGTAATTTCGCAAGCGGCCAGCACGCGAATTCCCGAAATCTGAAAACTACTCTGCATGATCTTGCTCACCGTTCGCAGTTCGAACCACATCGGCCATCACCTCTAAAGCCCAGCAACCGCAGCACCGACCCGAGTAAAGAAAATATAGTGAATCAGTCTGGACAGGTCGCAGCAGTAAAAAATTGCTAGCGCGACAGGGACTGAAGTATTAATTGGATATGACCGCAGATTTTCGCAGCGGCCGTGAAAACCCCGAAGTAATGTATGGATAGCGCTTGAGAGGGAGGTTATCTTGCGATTTGTTCACGTTTTATCTGCAAAATTGCTTCGGCGGTCTATTAGCGGTCAGGTGAGCAGGTACATGATTGAGGTAATTCTGTAAGTGAGACTTTCAGGGGTGCTCGATAAGATCTGAGTACGAGTAACTAATTGGCCAACAGCTAGCGGTTGATCTAAAAAATAAAAAAAATCGATCCTCTTGTTGTTGTATCCCCATTCGGCTGAATACTTACAGTGAGTACCATCTTCATCGATCAGAAGTCCAGGATATATTTCATTTTCTTTGCCATTCCATTCGATAAGGTGGCAATGCATTTTTTCCGAGACAAGCTTTGCATTTGACAGGATGGCATGGATGCAAATGGCTTGGGACTCATCATCAGTCCACACCAAATCGATCTGAACGGCTGTCTTGGTCATGGTTGAATCTCGTCATTGGTGGCTGTGCCAATATTAGGCCGTTAGCGCGGGGGCGCCAAGTCTGTAGGCTGCCAGGTCCGACGTGGCAGATAATCTCTGTACAAAATGGATTAAAAATCAAAAATGGTATGTGGACTCACGATTTCAGATAATTAGTAGTCGTTTTTTTGGTATTTAGTTCGGTGCGCTTGAGAGGACCTTGGAAGAAGTTCCACTCAGGCACATCATTTAACATAATATACATTACACGTAACAAGATGTTTCAGTATTAGCCTGGTTGCCTACAGATTACAGCTCTCCACCCAAGGCTCATGGCTCAAACGATTTCTCACTCAAGCCCACCCTGGTCATTACGCCTGCGTCAGCTTTTCAAACAATGCCGAATGCTCGGGAAACTGTTCCGTGAGTTTCTGCCTGTCGCCCATTTCCATATCTGCAAAATCAAACCCTGGCGAAACGGCTTCACTGATCAGCCCGTAACCCGAGGCCCCATCCTTCAGCTGAGAAGCCTTCCAGACACCGCCAGGCACGTGCAGCTGTAAACACTCACCAGTAACGACGTCGCTGCCCATCACCACAGTTTTCAATGTGCCGTCCGGGAAAATCAGGCTGTACTGAATCCCGTCGCCCAGATGGTAGTAATGCACGATGTCCGATCGGTTCAGGTGAAAATGGCCGATGGGCGAATCCTCGGTCAGCAGGTAATAAATGGACGTCATCCAATAGCGCTGGCCACCTTCGATCTCGACCATCGCACGGTGATCCGATTGAAAGGTTCTGCGGTAGTAACCGCCTTCCATATGAGGACCCAGTTCAAGTGCCGCGATCAGTTCTTGAGCGCTGGGTTGACTGTGCGCCATCCTGTTTTCTCCTTCTGAGTGAAGCCGATTTCGCTGTGCTTTTAATAACTAAACTAAACGACCATTTAGTGTAGTTATAATTATTAATTATATTATGACTCTTCAAATATGCGCGCCCTGCACGTCTTTGACGGCAATATTCAGCCGGTTTCTACCTTGGGATTTTGCTGAATAAAGTGCGCGGTCAGCCTTTTCGATCAGCGTTTCTTCATCGCTGTCGCTGTCATAAGCATCATAAGTCGCCAACCCCAGGCTCACCGTCACGATGCCGAAAGGACTGGTCACATGCGCAACCCGTTCATCCTTCATGCCGAGCAAAATCGCCTCGGCTACTGAGCGTGCGCCCGCTTCGTTGGTATTGGGCATCACCACGGCAATTTCTTCACCACCATACCGCGCGGCCATATCGCCTGGACGTCGCACGCAACGTTTGATCGTCCGACTGATGATTCGCAGGCACTCATCACCCGCGAGATGGCCGTAGTGATCGTTGTAGCGCTTGAAGAAATCCACATCAATCAGGATCAATGACAACGGGCTGCCCTGTCGCTTGGCGCGCTTGAATTCGACATCCAGGAATTGATCGAAATGCCGGCGGTTGGCCAGGCCGGTGAGCTTGTCTTCGCTGGCCAGGATCTCCAGCGTATGGTTGAGTTCGATCAATTCGGTCTGGGTAGTGCGCAGCTTTTTCTCGGCGCCGATCCGACGATTGATATGGGAAATCAACCGTCGTCCTAACGCAATCAGCAGTCCCAGCAGCACGGCGACCACCGCGACCGATTGTTCTGCCTGGCTCCACCACGCTTGCATCGCCTCCCTCTGCCCCACTGCTACCGTTGTCACAAAAGGGTACTGATCGCTTCGTTTAAAGGCGTAGATGCGGTGAATGCCGTCGACTTTTGAAACGAAATCCACGCTACCCGATGACGCTTTGCGCAGGTGCTCGGAAAATATCGGTGCGGGTGACAAATCAAGGCCGATGTCCTCTTCCTTGAAAGGGTATCTGACCAACAGTCGCCCTTCAGACGTGGTCAAACTGATCGCGCCAAATTGCCCGACGTGAATGGTCCGATACAGCTTGAGGAAGTGTTCGAGGCTGATGGTGGCTGCAATGACCCCGGCGAAACGGCCATCCGGATGATCGAGTCGCCGACTGACCGAAATCACCCAGGTCCCGGTGGCACGACTGAGGATGGCCGGGCCGATAAACAGACCTCGATCGGGATTGTCGCGATGATGTTTGAAGAACGCACGATCCGCATTATTGCTGCCCGATGACACCGGTTTATTGGTCGAGAACGTCCAGTCACCCTCCGCGTCATACAGCACCACGCTATTCAATTGCGACAGCGCTTGCATCTCTTGTGCGACCAGCGCTCTCAAGCGTTCAAGTTGCTGCGGGCCGGTGCCGTCTCGTTCGATCCGTTCGGTCAGGCCCAGCAATACCAATTCACTTTGCTTGAACGTGCCTTCGGTATACGTGTTCAGGGCGTTGGTCAGGTTCAACGTATCGGTCTGGATATCCCCTAGCGTGCTCTGTCGGGAGGTCCAGATCTGCCAGGCAGTCATCAGCACCATGGAAATACACACCAGGGCGGTCAGCAACGTGGCAAGTCGAAGGTCGCGTATCAAGGGATTACCGAAGCGGTTAACAGGTTGGTTAAAAGCCCGCGCAGTATAAGCGCCTTCGAACAGCGGAACACTTCAAATGCTCGAGATACAGGTGCGGCTGAATCACGCATCATCAACCGCACCTGGTTCTTAATGGATCATGATGCTGTTGTAATCAGTGGTCAGCACCTCCAGATGAGTCTTGTATCGATTCAGAAACCTCGACAGTTCGGCCTCGGTGTAATCGGTACTTTTCAATTGATCGAGACTTGTTGAAAACCCCAGCCACACACCCACTACTGAAATGATTTCCTCACCGACTACGCGACGCTGGCGGCTTATTTCCACGACGGCGGTAATATCGGACAACGCATCTTCGGCAATCTGAAGGTCATGGTTCAGCCCTTCCATCAACAACGTCAGGCTCTGGATTTCCTTGTCCAGATTGTTCCGTGAGGTCGCGAGCTCGCTGTATTTAATGCCGTCGGATACAACGCCCAACACTTTCCTGACCAGTTCAATCCCCTGCTTCACCGCTTCTTTTTTTGGGTTCTCGATGTCCAGGCCATCCAGTGCTTCACCATCCGGAATGTAGTTCTGGTACATGTCGGCCAGGTTGAACTCGCGAATCACATCCTGCGCCTTGATCAGTGCGTCTCGCTGCTCTACGCATTTCGCTTTGGTCAGGCTGTGATCATTCAATGTCAGCAGGATTCTGGCCTTGCGGTCCCTGGCGACCTTCAGCGGTTCATCCGCTCGTTCATCGATTTCGACCTTATATACGCTGCGCACTTCGTTCTCGAGAAACCGCGAGCGGTCAGTGAACTTTGCCTCAACCCCTTCCAGCATCGCCTCGATGTTGCGTTTGATATTCACGACTTCTTCGCTGACCATTTCCCGGTCTTTCGCCGTCAGGTCGTTCCTGGCCAAGGCGTCGTTCAATTCTGCGAGGGCCTCAAAGTAGCTTTGCCCGGAAGCGCTATTGAGCGCGGTCAGCAGCACGGGAAAAGATTCCCGCATGGTTTTATCAATGTTGTTCAAATACGCGGCTACCCGTTGTGCCCTTTCCTGCAGAACGTCAGACCGGTCCTGTCGAAAACCGGCCAGGCGCGAGATGTCGCGAATGGTTTGAATGATTTTTTTAACGTCAATCGCGGGAATAAGCGAGGTGTCGATCGGTGTCACATTGTTCATGGCAGTCATCCTTTGGTCGCCGGGCAATCAGTTGAAGTTCTTTTTGTATTCTTCAAGGGCTTCGTTAAATACGCTCACCAATTCACCAGCGGTGTTTTTAACGTCGCGCCACGGATCAATCACCATCGCAAACTCGGCGACAAACGAGGTCAGGCGCAACGCGTTGTTGATTCGCCCGAACTGTTCGGCCGATGAGTCAATTTTGCTCAGGATGGTTTGCCACATGGTGTTCAGGATATTGAGTGCGGCTTCCGCGCCAGCCATGCGGATGCCGATGTCGCCAAAGTTCGACAAGGAACTTTCCATGGCGCTCTGCAAGCCTTCCTTGCCACTGACAGACAACTCCAAGGCGTCCACCTCGGTCTTCAGCGCATTACGTTCTTTACGGGCGGTTTCCGCTTTCGGGCCGAAGATCGAACCTGAAATAGGCCAGAAAATCGGCAAGCCACCGGAGAACGACATGCCGACGTAATAGTCGTAATCCTTGTCCAGTTGAGTGATCCGGTCTTTCTTGGTACGGATGGTTTCCTTGGTACTGGCAATGGACTCGAGCAAGCTGTTGCGCTCCATCAAGTCATACTTGCTCTTGACCTCGGACTGCAAGCCAAAGACCCGTTTGCCGCTCGACAATTCGCCGCCAGCCAGTTCGATCTTGAAGTTTGAGATGCGGTCCTTGAGCTCTTTCGTCGCGCTTTGCTGGCGTTTGATATCGACCTTCATCAGCTCAATGATTTCCGTCACGGCCGACGCGACTTCACCATCATCAGACGTGTATCGGATGCCTTCGAGATCATGATTGCTCAATTGGCCCAGGGTGGTTCTCACCCGCTCCATGATCGGCATTTCCTTGATCACGGAAATAATCTCGCCACCACTGCTGACAATGTTTTTGGCCGCAGAACTCAAGTCGATACTTTGCTGGACAATCTTGTTTTCCACCGCATCCCAACTGGAGGCATGAATCCGGATTTTCTTGAACAACACCTGAATATCACTGGGCTCCAACCCGGGAATATCCAGTTTGGTGTATTTCAGGTACGACTCGACTTCCGGCAGTTCGCTCGGCAGCGAGAGGCCCTTCTTCACATACTGTTTGATCTTGATGACATCTTCTTTGGTAAAGACCCCGGCGCTACGCGCCACACCAGGGTATTCGCCGGAAATCAGATGAAGCACGGCTTTGGGAAGATCATTACTCACTTCTGCATCTTTCAACTCAACAGCCATCGTAGTTGCCTCGGTTCGTTAATATCGATACACCCGTTGTACCGACGAACAGAAACTAGATGAGCTTGGTGCTGCGTCAAATGACCTGAATGATCACGGAAATCGTCAGGCCGTTGATTTGAAAAGGAATATTTCCCTGGCTCAAACTATCTGGAAACATTGAGCTACATATACAGGACATGTCCTACAGACAAGTATTAATAGCTGCCTTAGTTACACTCTGCTTCCACGCTTGAGTGTTTCACTCGGCAACTCCTTGAACAATGCGTGGTAACTACTGGAAAATCGCCCCAAGTGCCAGAACGACCAATGCATCGCCACTTCAGCAACTGTCGTGTCCATTGTTGTCCGGCTGAGCAGTTCACGGTGTGCACTATTGAGCCGGCGCAAACGCAGCCAATGGGTCGGCGTCATCCCGGTAAAGGCCTTGAACGCATGCTGCAATTGACGCAGCGATACCCCCGCCACTTGGGAAAGCTCCAGCAGATTGAGAGTTTCTTCCGGTGCATCAGCGGCCCACTCCCCTACCCGTTTCATGATCGTCCGTTCTTCGGCACGGCGCTGCAGGCCGCCGCGGTCCAGGCGCACGCAAGCGTTGTCGAGGATGTACAGGCAGTCTTCCAGCAGTTGCAGGGTCAACGCCTCACGGCTGGGCGGATCGAGCGTCTGCGCCAGTCGGGTCAAGGTCGTGCTGAGCCAACGGCTGAACAACGCGTTCTGCTGGCAATTGAGCGGCGACATGAACAGGCCTTCCAGCCGCGCCACGTTCAAGCCATGGCGCTGGACGAACTCCGGGCCGAACACCACTGCGATTTCCTGGTAGTTCTCCGGGGTGATCCAGATGTTGCGACTTTCACCATTCAGCACATACAGCGAGTTGTCGCTGCGATCGAAACAGAACGCCAGCGAACCTTGGGGCGCACTGAAATTCTGCTCGACCCGGGTGTTCATGTGCTCTTCGTAAATCTCCACGCCTTGCAAGTCCAGATAGCGCACCAGCCCGGCGAAATGCCCCGGCGACATCTGCTGGTAATGCTGCACCCAACCCGGTGTGGCGCGGATTTGCTCAGCGACATCGGCGGTGTTGAAGGCTTGGACTTGTAACGGATTGCACACTGTCATGGGTGACCTTACGCACTCGTTTGGTGCGTTTTGGTGCTGCTTAAAGTGGATAGATGGAACCGCAAGGCTCGCCCAAGATAGTCGTCAACGCGCTTCAGGGGAAGTGTCTGTCGGATGCGACCGCCCTCCCCGGCGTTACTAAAACCAATAACGAGGTCTTTATGAATGTCCCTTTCGATCAGCTGTTCACGTGGCTGAAAGATCACAAGATTACTGAGGTCGAGTGTGTGGTCAGCGACTTGACCGGCATCGCTCGCGGCAAGATTGCACCCACCAACAAGTTCCTGCATGAGCGAGGCATGCGCCTGCCGGAAAGTGTACTTTTGCAAACAGTAACCGGGGATTTTGTCGACGACGACATCTACTACGACCTGCTCGACCCGGCGGATATCGACATGATCTGTCGCCCGGTGGCGGATGCGGTCTACGTGATTCCATGGGCCATCGAGCCCACCGCCATCGTCATCCACGACACCTTCGACAAGTTCGGCAACCCGATCGAACTGTCGCCGCGCAACGTGCTGAAGAAAGTCCTGCAGCTCTACACCGATAAAGGCTGGAAGCCGATTGTCGCGCCGGAAATGGAGTTCTACCTGACCCAACGCTGCGAAGACCCGGACTTGCCGCTCAAGGCGCCGCTGGGCCGTTCCGGTCGGGCGGAAAGCGGTCGGCAGTCGTTTTCCATCGACGCCGCCAACGAATTCGATCCGCTGTTCGAAGACGTCTACGACTGGTGTGAACTCCAGGGCCTGGACCTCGACACGCTGATCCACGAAGACGGCCCGGCGCAGATGGAAATCAACTTCCGTCACGGCGATGCCCTCGACCTGGCAGACCAGATCACCGTGTTCAAGCGCACCCTGCGCGAAGCGGCGCTCAAGCACAACGTCACCGCGACGTTCATGGCCAAGCCGATCGGCGACGAGCCGGGCAGCGCCATGCACTTGCACCAGAGCGTGGTGGACATCGCCACCGGCCAGCCGATCTTCGCGGATGCCGACGGCAAGATGAGCGAGCTGTTCCTGCATCACATCGGCGGTCTGCAAAAGTACATTCCCAAAGTGCTGCCGATGTTCGCGCCGAATGTGAACTCGTTCCGCCGCTTCCTGCCGGACACCTCGGCGCCGGTGAACGTCGAATGGGGCGAAGAAAACCGCACCGTTGGCCTGCGAGTACCGACCTCCACCCCGGACGCCATGCGCGTTGAAAACCGTTTGCCGGGCGCCGACGCCAACCCGTACCTGGCGATTGCCGCGAGCCTGTTGTGCGGTTATCTCGGCATGGTCGAGAAGATCGAACCGAGCGCCGCCGTGCAGGGCCGCGCCTATGAACGTCGCAACCTGCGGCTGCCGATCACCATCGAAGACGCCCTGACCCAGATGGAAGAATGCGAAACCGTTGGCCGCTACCTGGGCAGCAAATTCGTGCGTGGGTACGTCGCGGTGAAGCGCGCCGAGCATGAAAACTTCAAGCGCGTGATCAGCTCCTGGGAGCGGGAGTTCCTGCTGCTCAGCGTCTAAACCGCATCTCCCTGTGGGAGCGGGCTTGCTCGCGAAGACGTCAGCACAGTCAACATTGATGTCGCCTGACACACCGCTTTCGCGAGCAAGCCCGCTCCCACAAGGGGAAATTGTCAACGCCTGAAAAATCCAACAACTCAAAGAGGTGTCGAATGCGTCTATTGAAATCCGTGGTTCCGGTCGCGCTGGCCATCCTGTTCAGTGCCGGGGCCCAGGCCCAGCCACAGGTCAGCGTCTACAACTGGACCGATTACATCGGCGAAACCACCCTCGCCGACTTCCAGGCCAAAACCGGGATCAAGGTGATCTACGACGTCTTCGACTCCAACGAAACCCTCGAAGGCAAACTGCTCGCCGGGCGCACCGGGTATGACGTGGTGGTGCCTTCCAACCACTTCCTCGCACGCCAGGTGAAGGCCGGCGCGTTCCTTAAACTGGACCGCTCGCAATTGCCGAACTTCAAGAACCTCGACCCGAAACTGCTCGCACTGCTGGAGAAAAACGATCCGGAGAATGCGCACTCGGTGCCGTACCTGTGGGGCACCAACGGCATTGGCTACAACGTCGACAAGGTCAAGCAAGTGCTGGGCATCGACCACATCGATTCCTGGGCCGTGCTGTTCGAGCCGGAGAACATCAAGAAACTCAGCCAGTGCGGCGTGTCGATGATGGACTCGGCGGATGAAGTGTTCCCGGCGATCCTCAACTACATGGGCATGGACCCACGCAGCGAAAACCCGGAAGACTTCAAGAAAGCCGAAGCCAAGCTGTTGAGCATCCGCCCGTACATCACCTATTTCCACTCTTCCAAATACGTGTCGGACCTGGCTAATGGCGATATCTGCGTGGCCTTCGGTTACTCCGGCGACGTGTTCCAGGCCGCGAACCGCGCGAAGGAAGCAAAGAACGGCGTGAACATCGCCTACGCCATCCCGAAGGAAGGCAGCAACCTGTGGTTTGACCTGTTGGCCGTGCCCGCCGACGCCGCCAACCCGAAAGAAGCCCACGCCTTCATCAATTACCTGCTGGACCCGCAAGTGATCGCCAAGGTCAGTGCCTCGGTGGGTTACGCCAACCCGAACCCGGCCGCCAAGCAATACATGGACGAGGCGTTGGTGAACAATCCTGAGGTCTATCCTTCCCAGGCCGTCCTCGACAAGCTCTACATTTCGACCACCCCGCCCCAGGCGATCATGCGGCTGATGACCCGTTCCTGGAGCAAAGTGAAGTCCAACAAATGAATCAGTACAGCAATGAACACGCCCTGTCCTATTACGCCGCCACGGCGAAAAGTCTGGCGCCCTACCCCACGCTGGCCGCGGACCTGGAGGCCGATGTCTGCGTGATCGGCGGCGGGTTTACCGGCGTCAACACCGCCATCGAACTGGCGCAGCGCGGGCTCTCGGTGATCCTGCTGGAAGCCCGGCGCATTGGCTGGGGCGCCAGCGGGCGCAACGGCGGGCAGTTGATTCGCGGGATAGGCCATGACGTCAGCGGGTTCGCTCGTTATGTCGGCGTAGAAGGCGTGCGTTATATGGAGCGCGCCGGGGTTGAATCCGTGGCGCTGGTGGGTGATCGCATCCGTGAAAACGGGATCGATTGCGACCTGCGCTGGGGCTTCTGTGAACTGGCCAACACAAAGGCACAATTTGCCGCATTCAAGGCTGAGCAAGAAGATTTGATTCAGTCCGGCTACGCCCATGAAACCCGGCTGGTCAGCCCGGAACAGATCCGCCAGCAAGTGGTGAATTCCGGTGTGTATGCCGGCGGTTTGATCGACATGGGCTCGGGGCACTTGCACCCGCTCAACCTGGTCCTCGGCGAAGCGCGACTGGCGGAATCCCTTGGGGTGCGGATCTTCGAACAGAGCCCGGTGCTGGAGATCATCCATGGCAGCACCGTGCAGGTTCGTTGTGCCGGTGGCACCGTGCGCGCCGGCAGTGTGGTGCTGGGCTGCAATGCGCATCTCGAAGAACTCGAACCGAAACTCAGCGGCAAAGTGCTCCCGGCCGGCAGCTACATCATCGCCACCGAACCGTTGTCCGCCGAGGTCGCCGCGCAGTTGATCCCGCAAAACCTCGCGCTGTGCGACCAAAAAGTCGGCCTCGATTACTACCGGCTCTCGGCGGATCGGCGTTTGCTGTTTGGCGGCGCCTGTCACTACTCCGGGCGCGATCCCTCGGATATCGCGGCTTATATGCGTCCGGCGATGCTCAAGGTGTTTCCGCAACTGGCCAACGTGCGCATCGATTATCAATGGGGCGGCAAGATCGGCATCTCGGCCAATCGCTTCCCGCAAATCGGTCGCCTGAGCCAGCACCCGAACGTGTTCTACGCCCAAGGCTATTCGGGCCATGGCCTGAACGTGACCCACTGGTGCGCGAAGCTCCTGGGCGAAGCGATCCACGCCGGGCACAGCAAAGGTTTCGACGCGTTCAGCGCCGTGCCGCACATGACCTTCCCCGGTGGCCGCGCCCTGCGTTCACCGCTGCTGGCGCTAGGCATGTTCTGGTATCGCCTGCGCGAAATGCTCGGTTAACCCCCCTTCCCCCGGCAAAACCTTACCCCTGTGGGAGCGGGCTTGCTCGCGAAGGCGGTGTGTCAGTCGACATCGGCATTGATTGACATGACGCCTTAGCGAGCAAGCCCGCTCCCACAGGGAGGGCGTGCATCCCATTGAACAGCCTTTTAATTTGCTCTATCGCGAGGCACTTCTATATTGAGGAGGTGCTCTGACTTTCCTGCCTCCTTGCGAATGCGACCCATGGCCAAAACTGACCAGTTGATCATCTGCGAGCACTGCGACTGCGTGTATGAAAAAGTCACGCTCGCCAAACATCAGAAAACCCTGTGTACCCGCTGCGGCGGCGTGCTCCAGCGCTATAACGGCCTGACGATAGAGCAGCGCCTGGCCCTGACTTTCACCGCGTTGATGCTATGGGTGTTTGCCAACTTCTACCCGGTCATGAGCATCAGCCTCAAAGGCCTGAAAAACAGCGCCACGCTCTGGGATTCAGTACTGGCCCTGAGCCTGGGGCCGATCACGTTTATCGCCCTGGTGGCGGCGATTTCCATGATCATCGCGCCGATCTTCCAGTTGTTGCTGCTGATCTGGGTGTTGAGCTTCGCCCTCAAGGGCCAGCGCTCGCCGGGTTTCCGGTTCTGCATGCGCTGGCTGGAAACGCTCCGCCCCTGGAGCATGCTCGAAGTCTGTCTGCTGGGAGCGATGGTCGCGGTGATCAAGCTCGCCGGGTTGCTGGATGTGCTGCCCGGCATCGGCCTGTTCGCCCTCGCCGTGCTTAGCCTGATGATGATCCGCATCGCCGGGCGCGATATCCGTGATCTGTGGGACATCCTATGACAACGCCTCCGGTCGCCAGCGAACTCGGTTTGTGCCTGTGTCACAGCTGCGGAATGGCCTGTGACATGACCAACGAGCCGCACGAATGCGAGCGTTGTGGCGCGCCACTGCATCGGCGCAAGACCAACGCCCTCGCCCGAACTTGGGCCTACATGTTCACCGCCCTGGCGTTCTACGTGCCGGCCAATCTGTTGCCGGTGATGAACACCAAAATGGTCGGCAACGGCGCCGACAGCACCATCATGAGCGGCGTGCTGGAGTTCTGGGAGGCCGGGGCCTGGGACATTGCCCTGATCATTTTTATCGCCAGCATCGCGGTGCCCGGCATCAAGTTCGTCGCCCTGACGCTGCTGCTGGTCACCGTCCACCGCGACAGCTTGTGGGCACGCAAAGAGCGCTCCAAGCTGTACCGTTTCGTCGAGGTCATCGGTTACTGGTCGATGCTCGATGTGATCGTGGTTGCTTTGGTCGCCTCTTTGGTGAAATTCCAGGCCCTGGCGGATATAGAACCGCGCCCGGGCATTCTGTTTTTCGGCCTGGTGGTGGTGTTCACCATGCTCTCGGCGATGAGCTTCGATCCCCGGATGATCTGGGATAAAACGCCGGATCAACCACAAAACGAGGAGGACATGGATGAAGTCGCAAGCCACTGAAGGGCCGCAAGCCCCGGGTCAGGCCAGTATCAAGACTCGTCGTTTCAGCGTCTCGCTGGTCTGGATCGTGCCGATCGTGGCGGTTCTCGTGGGGATCTCCCTGGTGGTGCACAGCCTGATGCAGGAAGGCCCGACCATTGTCGTGACCTTCAAGACCGGCGACGGCCTGACCGCCAACAAGACTGAGGTCAAATACCG
This sequence comes from Pseudomonas sp. NPDC096950, assembly GCF_044762525.1. NCBI lineage: Bacteria > Pseudomonadati > Pseudomonadota > Gammaproteobacteria > Pseudomonadales > Pseudomonadaceae > Pseudomonas > Pseudomonas sp. NPDC096950. The sequence continues at coordinate 15,933 of NZ_JBIWEL010000013.1, forward strand.
CAACGTGGTGATCGGCCATGTCTCGGACGTGGAATTGAGCAACGACCAGAAGAGCGTCGACGCCACGATCAAGTTGTCCAAACAGGCCGAAACCTTCACCCGCGAAGACTCGCAATTCTGGGTGGTGCGCCCGCGCATCGGTGCTGGCGGTGTCTCCGGCATCGATACCTTGCTGTCCGGGGACTACATCGGCGCCGATATCGGTCACGCCAACGGTCGCGCGAAGAACTTCAAAGGCCTGGAAAACCCGCCGCCCATCACCTACGGCGAGCCGGGTAAGCGCTTTACCCTGCATTCCCAGGACCTCGGCTCGCTGGACATCGGTTCACCGGTTTACTACCGCAAGATTCCGGTCGGTCAGGTCGTGGCTTACGCGCTGGATGCCGACGGCAAAGGCGTGAATCTCGAAGTCTTTGTGCACTCGCCCAACGATGCCTATGTCACCGAAAACACCCGGTTCTGGAACGCCAGTGGCATCGACCTGAACATCGGCGCCAACGGCTTTGCGGTGAAAACCGAATCGCTGTCCTCGTTGCTGGTGGGCGGCATTGCCTTTCTCGCCCCGCAATACAGCCCCAACGATCAACCGGCGACCGAAGAGAAAACCTTCGAGCTGTTCGACGACCAGACCACCGCCCTCGCCCCGCCCAACGGCAAGGCGCAATACCTGAGCCTGCGTTTCGACCAGGCCCTGCGCGGGCTCAAGGTCGATGCGCCGGTGGAATTCCTCGGCATGGAAATCGGCAAGGTGGTGGCGGTCAATCTGGATTTCGACGAGAAGAAACGCAGCTTTCCGGTCAACGTCGGCATCGTGATCTACCCGCAACGGCTCGGTCAGGCCCACACCAAAATGATCAAGGCCTTGATGCATGACCCGAATGACGAAGCCGCTGGCGTGCGTTTGATGGGCACCTTTATCGAAAACGGCCTGCGCGCCCAGGCCCGCAGCGGCAACCTGTTGACCGGTCAGTTGTATATCTCGCTGGATTTCTACCCGAAAGCCGAGAAAGTCGCGTTCGATCCCAACGCCCGGCCGGTCAGCATTCCGACCATCCCTGGCAGCCTCGAGCAATTGCAGGAAAAACTCGAGGCCATGGTCAACAAGATCAACCAACTGCCGGTGGAACGGATTGCCAGCAACCTCGACAGCAACCTCGTCGAGCTGCGTAAAGGCCTGGCGCAATTCAACGCCAAGACCCTGCCCGGCGTGCAGACCACCCTGGCGGACGTCAGCAAGACTTTGAATTCAGCCAGTTCGACCCTGGCCGAAGACTCGCCGCAACGCGAACAACTGACCCAGACCCTGGACGAACTCAAGCGCATGTCGCGTTCCCTGCGTGAACTTTCGGATTACCTCGGCCGCCACCCGGAATCGCTGATTCGCGGCCGCCCCGACAACGCCGCGCCGGCCGATCTGCAAGGACCACCGCGCAACTGACCACAGGAGCAACACCCATGGCTTTTTCGCCGAAGTTCACCTTGGTCGCCGCGTTGTTGCTGCTTGCGGCATGCCGCAGCGATCCGATTCACTTTCACACCCTGACCCCGGCGCAACCGCCCCGGACCAGCGGCGACGAGATCAAGATCGAAGGCATTAGCGTGCCGCCCCAGGTCGATCGTCCGCAGATCGTCATCCGTCAGGGCAACAGCGGCCTGTCGATCCTCGAAACCGATTGGTGGGGCGCGAGCCTGTCGGATGAATTGCGCAGTGCGCTGGTGGATCAACTGTCCAACAGCAATCCCCAGCGCAAGGTGTCGTTGCGGGTGGATGTGCAACGTTTCGACTCGATTCCCGGCCAGTACGGCTTGATCGACGTCAAATGGCGCCTTCGGCCTCTTGGGGCGGGTGATAACGCGCTGGTCACCTGCCGCAGTACGTTGCAGACGCCTTCAGGACCGTCGATTGAGGATCTGGTGACGGCTCAGCAGAACAACGTCAAACGCCTGGCCGCGGTGATCAGTCAAGCGGCTGCTTCGCAACGGGGTTGCCCCGCCTCTCTCTGAGTGACACACCTGTAGGAGCATGGCTTGCCCGCGATGGCGTCTTTAAGGGCGGCATCGCGAGCAAGCTTTGCTCCTACGGATGTAACTTCGCCAAGAGTGTTTGATATTGAATATCAAATACTGCGTTTAATATGACAACTCCGTGACCCCCAAACTAATAGGTGTAGCCGTTTATTGTCTGCGCAAATTTTTCACATCCGTTTCACCACGCTCACACGTACCGCCCCTTAGTGTGCCGAGCATTGCAGAAAGTTTGACTAAGCAACTTTCAAGAGTGTCGTTAAAGGGGCAACACCGTGTTCGAATCAGTGTCATCCGCCATGCCATCTCGTCGTTGGCAGCCATCACGACTCACCCGGATTATCAGCCTGTCAGCGGTGCTGATGGCGGCTGCATTGGTGACGGGTTTCGTCCTGTGGCATCGATCCCCGGCCGACCTCGGCAGTGCGAATTTGCAGACCCGTGCCGAACTGCTCCAACACTGGCGCGCCGGCGAAGTGGTGGTGCTGGTGCGTCATCCCGAGCGCTGCGACCGTTCCAGCAACCCGTGTCTGGGCCCGGCCGACGGCATTACCCGGCTTGGCAGTGAGTCTGCCGCAGCGGTGGGCCAAGGCTTTAATCATCTGGGCATGGCACAAACCGATGTCTTCACCAGCCCCGTAACCCGCACGGAGCAAACGGCGCACTACATGTTCGGCAAGGAAGCGCTGACCCAGGAATGGCTGGCCAGTTGCGGCACCACCCTGCGCAACGATGTGGTCGCGCACAAAGTTGCCCATCGCAATACCGTGCTGGTCACCCACAGTGGTTGCATCAGCGACTTCGAAGTGCAAACCGGCTTCAAGCACGCGGCCGCCAGCCAATACAGCAGTTCGCTATTTGCCAGTATCGGCGCCGACGGACAACTTAAAGTTATAGGCGTACTGAATGACGCTGATTGGCATTCGCTGTCGGGCGATAAAACGCTGAAATAATCTGCCCCATCGTTAGATGACTAATGTTGAAACGCTTAGTTCGTCGATTTATCGCGCGCGCTATTAAAGCTTGTCTGGTTGGAATTCCTTCAGGAACGGTTCAGTCGGGAAGGTTGATAGTTCTCTGGATCCACTGCGTCCCTGCGTTAAGGTCGAGTCATGACGTCCCACAACAATGTGTTGCAACACCCGGCGCTGAAAATATCCCGCCGCCCTGCCCCATCTGCCGTCGAACGCTGGATCGTTCCCGGTTTGCTCCTGGCCTTCGTGCTGTTCTATTTGTTGCCGCTGGTGAGCCACGGCTTGTGGATTCCCGACGAAACCCGCTATGGCCAGATCGCCCAGGAAATGCGCCTGAGTGGCGACTGGATCGCCCCGCACTTCATGGGCGTCCGCTATTTCGAAAAACCCATCGCCGGCTACTGGATGATTGCCATCGGCCAGGCTGTGTTCGGCGACAACCTGTTCGGTGTGCGGATCGCCTCCGCGCTGAGCACCGGGTTCAGCGTGTGGCTGACCTACATGATCGCCCGTCGCCTGTGGAACGACCCGCGCAAAAGCGGCGCCTGTGCGTTGCTCTACATGAGTTTCGGGCTGATCGCCGGGCAGGCCGGTTATGCCAATCTCGATCCGCAGTTCACGTTCTGGGTCAATTTGAGTCTGGTGGCGTTGTGGTTTGCCATCGACAGTCCTTCGGGTAAAAAGCGCCTCGGTGCCTGGGCGGTGTTGGGGGCGGCTTGCGGCATGGGTTTCATGACCAAGGGTTTCCTCGCCTGGCTGTTGCCGGTACTGATCGCCCTGCCCTACATGCTGTGGCAGCGACGGTTGGGTGAACTGCTGCGTTATGGGCCGATTGCGCTGGTGGTCACAGCGGTGGTCTGCCTGCCGTGGGTGCTTGCCATTCACCATCAGGAACCGGATTTCTGGCGGTTTTTCTTCTGGAACGAGCACATTCGCCGGTTCGCCGCCGACGATGCGCAACATGCCCGGCCATGGTGGTTTTACCTGCCGTTGCTGGTGGCTTCGAGCATGCCGTGGGCCGCGTTGTTACCGTCCACGTTTATCCAGGCGTGGAAAAACAAACGTCAACCGGCTATGGGTTTCCTGCTGCTGTGGCTGCTATTGCCCCTGGCTTTTTTCAGCCTGAGCAGTGGCAAGTTGCCGACCTACATCATGCCGTGCCTGCTGCCGCTGGCGTTGCTGATGGGGCATGCCGTGGTGAGTCTCGTAGATCAGGCGAAAGACCGGGTCATTCGCCTCAACGGCGCGCTCAATGTGTTACTGGCCAGCGCTGGCCTGATCGTCTTGATCTACGTCCAGGCGACCAAGGAAATCTTCGAAAACACCGAGATGTTCAGCCTGTCCCTGGCCTACATCGTGTTGGCCGGCTGGATCATCGCCAACGCGCTGCAAGTCTCGCGGCCTTTGGTGTTCTGGGCTGCGCCGGCGCTGGGGAGCTGGCTGCTGGTGGCGCTGCTGCCAGCCGCGATGCCGGCGACGATCGTCAACAGCAAGATGCCAGACCAGTTTATTGCCGAACACCTGGATGCCTTGGGTCAGACCACCTCGTTGTTGAGTAACGATTTGGGCGCGGCGTCGGCCTTGTCCTGGCGACTGAAGCGGCCACAGGTGGATCTGTTCAACACCGTTGGCGAGCTGAAATATGGCCTGGAGGATCCGGCCATGGACTCGCGCAAAGTCACCAAGGACCGCGTCGGCCAGTGGATGATCGAAGCGCGCAAGAAAGGCTCGGTTGGGGTGGTGATGCGGGTCAACAGCGTGCAGGAGGTTGAGGAAGTCGCGTTGTTGCCGGTGGATGGCAAGCGCTATGAGCGTGGCAATCTGGAGATTCTGATATTCCCGCAAACCCCACCCTGATCCCACAGACCAACACCACCCCCTGTGGGAGCGGGCTTGCTCGCGAATGCGGTGCATCAGTCAAAGCAGATGTCGACTGACACGACGCCTTCGCGAGCAAGCCCGCTCCCACAGGGGCTCGCGGTGCTCATTCAAGTTCCAGGAAAACCCTCCATGAAGTTCCAGACAAGTGACAGGGCCGCGTTGTGGCTCCTGCTGGGCGCGACGGCGCTGATGTTGTTGTTGGGTTTGGGCTCGCGGGAGCTCTGGGGCGCGGAAACCCGTTGGGCCAACATCGCCCTGCAAATGTTGCAAAGCGGTGACTACTTCGACCCGTACCTCAAGGGCGGCCCGTATTACGACAAACCGCTGCCGTCCTATTGGTTGATCACCGCCACGGCCTGGCTGACCGGCGGCCTCGGAAACTGGTCCTTGCGCCTGTCTTCAGTCATCTCGGCGTGGTTGAGCGTGTGGCTGGTGTACTCGCTCGGCGAGCAATTGTTTCGCAAAGGCACCGGGTTGATTGCCGGGTGGATGCTGGCGACCACCTTCTATTTCGTCTTTTGGGCACGGGTGGCCACGGCCGACATCCTGACCGTGTGCGGCGTGCTGGCGGCGGTGTGGTGGTACTGGCGCGGACCGGACGACACCCGCCTCGTCCGCTACCTCGGGTTTTTCCTGCTGCTGTCGCTGACCTCGCTGTTCAAAGGCCTGATCGGTTTCATCCTGCCGGGCTTGCTGCTGTTGCCGCATCTGCTGCAGGACGGTCGCTGGAAACGTCATCTGAATCTGCGCATGTGCGTGGCGCTGGTGATCGCCGGCGGGTTCTACATGGCGCCGTTTATCCTGTCCCACTTCTACGGCGCGCCGACCTATGGCGAAAGTGGCCTGGGCCTGGTGCTGCGGGAAAACGTCGTGCGGTTTTTCCAGCCGTTCGACAACATCGGGCCGATTTACACCTACCTGATTTACCTGCCGGTCTACACGCTTCCCTGGGCGCCCGTCTGGATCATCGCGTTGTGGGTCGCGGTGCGGCGCTGGCGCAGCGTCGAACCCAATACCCGCTGGCTGATCTGGGGGCTGGCTTTGCTGATGCTGTTTTTTACTGCCAGCGGTAGCCGCCGCAGTTACTACGTGTTGCCCTTGGTGCCGTTCGCGCAATTGCTCGGTGCCTGGTGGATCACACAACGCAACCCGGTGAGTCGTGGCTGGAAGATCGGTTTTGGTGCGGCAACCCTGCTGTTGCTCGCAGTGCTGGGCGTGCTCTACCCGTGGACCAACGGCGGTGGCGGTGTGATCCGGTTCGGTGAGACGGTCAAGCTTGAAGCCAGCAGACGTGCGCCGCTGAAGGACTGGCGCATGGTCATGATCGAAGTCGATAACAAAGTGCCGATGTACCTGCAAACCGGCGGTGCACCGTTCTATTACGTGCGGGAAAACCAGGACTTTCCACGCTCCGGCGACAGCGCCGCGTTGATGAGCTGGCTGGACACCACCAGCGGCCAGCACTGGGACCCGCAGCGCACCATCATCGTGGCGCACTACCGCAATGGCGATGCGCTGCCGCTGCATTATCTGAGTGTCGACCATCAAGTCATAACCACCACGCCTACCCATGGCGAGCGGATGTTTCATGGCCGGGAAGACCAGAGCGTGGCGTTCATCCCACAGTCCTGACCAACACCGGTAATCCCCCCATGTGGGAGCGGGCTTGCTCGCGAATGCGGTGCATCAGTCAAAGCAAATATCGACTGACACGACGCCTTCGCGAGCAAGCCCGCTCCCACAGGTTTTTGTGCTGGCCGTGCCTCCGCAGTCAATGACACGAATTCACGGTTTTTTTACGTTTTTTTCTCATTCTGCGCTCTACATTCGCCGCGGCTCAAACATGCAAATGATTCCTATTGATCTACAGTTATTGAGAACCTTCCTCGTCAACACTGTGGACGGCGCAGGCAAAAATCAAAAAATAACAGGAGCACGCATCGCATGACTTCCCGTATCCCTTCGTTTCTTAAAACCGCACTGCTGACCGCCTCACTGGTCAGCGCCGGGCACGTGTATGCCGCCGACGCCGACGGCATCGTGGTCTACAACGCGCAGCACGAGAGCCTGACCAAAGCCTGGATCGAAGGTTTCACCAAGGAGACCGGCATCAAGGTCACCGTGCGCAATGGCGACGACACCGAAATGGGCAACCAGATCGTTCAGGAAGGCGCGGCGTCCCCGGCGGACGTGTTCCTGACCGAAAACTCGCCAGCCATGGTGTTGGTGGATAACGCCGGGTTGTTCGCGCCGGTGGCACCCGCCACTCTGGAACAAGTCGGCGCGCCGTATCGTCCGGCCCACGGCAAATGGGTCGGCATCGCCGCGCGCTCCACGGTGTTTGTCTATAACCCGAGCAAACTGAAGGAAGCCGATCTGCCCAAGTCGCTGCTGGATCTGGCCTCGCCCAACTGGAAAGGTCGCTGGGGCGCTTCGCCGGGCGGTGCGGACTTCCAGGCGATCGTCGCCGCCGTGCTCGAACTCAAGGGCGAAGCCGCCACCCTCGACTGGTTGAAGGCGATGAAAGCCAATTCCACTGCGTACCGAGGCAACAGCGCGGTGCTGAAAGCGGTGAATGCCGGGCAGATCGACAGCGGTGTGATCTACCACTACTACCGCTTCGGCGATCAGGCCAAGACCGGCGAAAACAGCAAGAACACCGAGCTGCACTACTTCAAGCACAAAGATCCGGGCGCGTTTGTCAGCATCTCCGGTGGCGGCGTGCTGGCCTCCAGCAAACACAAGGACCAGGCCCAGGCCTTCCTGAAGTGGGTGACCGGCAAGGACGGCCAAGCGGTGCTGAAGAACGGCAATTCGTTCGAATACGCCGTGGGCCTGAATGCTGAATCCAACCCGAAACTGGTGCCGCTGGCGCAACTCGATGCACCGACCGTCGATGCCTCCAAGCTCGACAGCAAAAAAGCGGTGGAACTGATGACCCAGGCCGGACTGCTCTAATTGATGCCTGAAACCCTGCCGTCGGGTGTCGCTGCGGCGATACCCGCGAATTCGCTGCGCCGCTCCCGCGGCCTGTTTATTGGCCGCGGTGGCGCGTGGGTGACGGGTTTGTCGGTGCTGGTGTCGCTGCTGGCGCTGTTGCCGATTGCCTTCGTGATTGGCGTGTCCTGGCAAACCGGTTGGGCTGGCATCGAGAAACTGGTGTTCCGGCCACGGGTCGGCGAGTTGCTGATCAACACCGTGTTGCTGGTGGTGATCACGCTGCCCCTGTGCATTGCGTTGGGCGTGGCGCTTGCCTGGCTGACCGAACGCACCAACCTGCCGGGACGACGCGGGTGGTCGTTGCTGGCCACCGCGCCATTGGCGGTGCCGGCGTTCGTGCACAGTTATGCGTGGGTCAGTCTGGTGCCGTCGATTCATGGATTACCGGCCGGTGTTTTGGTGTCGGTGATCGCGTATTTCCCGTTCCTTTATCTGCCGGTGGCCGCGACATTGCGTCGGCTCGATCCGGCCATCGAAGACGTTGCCGAATCCCTGGGTCTCAAGCCCTGGGCGGTGTTTTTCCGGGTGGTGTTGCCGCAACTGCGCCTGGCTATTTGCGGCGGTGCGTTGCTGGTCGGCCTGCACTTGCTGGCGGAATATGGCCTATACGCGATGATCCGCTTCGACACCTTTACCACGGCGATTTTCGATCAGTTCAAATCGACGTTTAACGGCCCGGCCGCGCACATGCTGGCCGGGGTTCTGGCCCTGTGCTGCCTGGCCATGCTGACCGTCGAATCGGCGGCGCGTGGCAGTGCTCGTTACGCCCGCGTCGGCTCGGGCAGTGCCCGTGAGCAGCGGATTGTCCTGCTGGATGGCCACACCACCCGGCTCGCCCTCGGCCTGCAAATCGTCACCTGCCTGCTGGCGCTGGGCGTGCCGCTGATCACCCTGGGCAAATGGCTGATCGCCGGAGGCAGCGAGGTCTGGCAATGGGACGAATTGCTGCCGGCCTTGGAGCAGACGCTGTTGCTCGGGCTCGCCGGCGCCGCCCTGACCACCTGCGCGGCGATCCCGATTGCCTGGCTGTCGATTCGTTCGCCGGGGCGTCTGCAACGGGTGCTGGAAAGCTGCAATTACATCACCAGTTCATTGCCCGGCATCGTGGTCGCCCTGGCCTTGGTCACAGTGACGATTCACTTCGCCCGGCCGATCTACCAGACCACCATCACCGTGTTGCTCGCGTATCTGCTGATGTTCCTGCCCCGGGCGCTGGTGAGTTTGCGCGCCGGTATCGCCCAGGCCCCGGTGGAACTGGAAAACATGGCCCGCAGCCTCGGGCGTTCCCCCGGTCGGGCGCTATGGCTCATCACTTTGCGCCTGGCTGCACCGGGTGCGGCGGCGGGCGCTGCGCTGGTGTTTCTCGCGATTACCAACGAACTGACCGCCACCCTGCTGCTGGCGCCCAACGGCACGCGAACCCTGGCCACCGGTTTCTGGGCCTTGACCAGCGAAATCGACTACGCAGCCGCCGCGCCTTACGCGCTGATCATGATCCTGCTGTCGTTGCCGCTGACCGGACTTCTCTATCACCAATCCAAACGCACGGCTGGCCGATGAACGCCCTCGAACTGAACTCGATCTACAAATCCTTTGGCGCCCAGCAAGCCCTGGAGAACATCAGCCTGTCGGTGCCCACCGGCAGCCGCACGGTGATTGTCGGGCCTTCGGGCTCGGGCAAAACCACGTTGCTGCGGATGATCGCCGGTTTCGAATTCCCCGACACCGGCAGCCTCTCGCTCAACGGCCAGACGTTGGTGGACAGCACACACTCGGTGCCGGCGCATCAGCGCTTGATCGGCTACGTGCCCCAGGACGGCGCGCTGTTCCCGCACATGACCGTGGCCGCCAACATCGGCTTCGGTCTGACCGACAAAGGCCCGGCCCGCCAGGAACGCATCGCTGAGTTAATGGACAGCGTCAATCTGGAGTCGAACATGGCCAAGCGCTGGCCCCATGAACTGTCCGGCGGCCAGCAGCAACGGGTGGCCCTGGCCCGGGCGTTGGCGCAACAACCGCGGTTGATGCTGCTGGACGAGCCGTTCTCGGCCCTCGACACCGGTTTGCGCGCGGCCATGCGCAAGATGGTTGCGCGATTGCTGGAGGCGGCCGGCGTCACCACGATTCTGGTGACCCATGACCAGAGCGAAGCGTTGTCGTTCGCCGATCAATTAGCGGTGATGCGTCAGGGCCGGCTGGTGCAGTCGGGGCATCCGATGGATTTGTACCGCTATCCCGATGACGAACAAACCGCGCTGTTTCTCGGCGATGCCGTGGTAATGCCGGCGCGGATCGAGGCCGGTTGGGCCCATTGCGACCTGGGCCGGATACCGGTCAACGATCAGGACAAAAGCGGTTCGGCGCAGATCATGCTGCGGCCCGAGCAACTGCAGATCGGCAACTCGGCGACGGATGTCCACGGCTGTCCCGGCGTGGTCACCGAACGTGACTTCGGTGGCAACACCTGCACCTTGACCGTGGAGTTGCTGCCCAGCGAGTTCGAACCGGGCCGATCCTTGCTGGTGCGCAGTTCCGGCATGCACGCGCCACCGGCCGGCAGCGCGGTTCACCTCACCACCCTTGGCCATGCCCATGTGCTGAGCGACTGACAGCCTTCACAAATCGAAACGATCGACCGCCCGGCGCCGTTCATTGTCATCGCGCACGTCGTAGTTGGCAGTGGTCTGGATGTTGCTGTGATGCGCCAGTTTCTGGGCGATCGACAGGTCGTGTTCTTCAATCACCCGGGTGATAAACGAGCGCCGAAAATCGTGGGGCATGATCTTCACCCCGACCTGGGCGCCCCGCTGCCGGGCGATGTAGTAGATCGCGTGCTTGGTGATGCGCTCGCGGGTAATGTGACTGCCGCGTCGGATACGGTTGAACAGGAACGGATCGTCCTTCTGCCCTTCTCCCAGTTGCGAGCGTCGCAGGTCCAGCCACGCCTCCAGTTTGGCAAACGCCCAGGCCGGCGCGTACTTGATCAACTGCTTGTTGCCCTTGGCCGTGACCCGCAGGCTGCGCTCGCTGAAATCCACCTGGTTTAAATCCAGGTTCACCGACTCCGACTTGCGCATGCCTGAACCGTACAGCACCGCGATGATCGCCGCGTCCCGCAGGCCTTGTGGTCGCGGATCCGCTGCACAGACTTCCATCAACTCTTGAATCAACGTGCGCTTGAGGTTGCGTCCCTGGGACAGCCGCGTGCCGGCGATGCCTTTGACCGAGCGCATTTTCAGCAAGTGTTCCTGGCTGATCAAACTCATGCGCCAGGCTTCATTCATGACCCCGCGCACCGCGTTTACATACAGCGAAGAGGTATTCGGCGCGTAACCATCAGTGCGCAACGCTGCCACTAACGCGACGACATCCTCGGGCTGGAGTTCGTACCAGGGAATCTCCTCGATGTTCATGTCTTCGAAGCCCAGGCGATCCGCCGCGTCTTGCAGGACGTAACGCATGGTCAGTTGGCTGGACGGCGCCAGGCGTGCCAGATACAGGGTCAACGGGTTGGCTTTTGCAGCCCTGGATTCATTAACGGGTAAGTCAATCAAACGAAAAAGCCTTGAATGAAAACGGTTCAACACAACAACTAAAGAGTTCGGCTACTTGCTGTAAGGAGTAGCAAACGTTGGGATTAACGCGATAAACGGTCGAAGTCTGAACTCTAGCTGTCTGAACTTCAGATAAACGAATCGCCGACCGGTTTTTCATGTCCCTTTCACATTTTCGGGCCTACTCTAATTCAAACAGGCCGCCAGCAATCAGTCAGCACAACCTGACGAGGCCGCCGCCAAAAGTCAACCAAAGCAATTTGTAATATTTATGTAGCAACTCATTGATGCGATTTGTTTTTTAGCGTCTACGCTTCGGTGTGGATCCAATCCGTTCGGCCAGAATTTTAGTGTTGTAACCGTCCCGAGGTCCCCATGAGTCAGGCTTTTCTCCCCTTTTCGCGCCCCAGTATCGGCGATGAAGAAATTGCAGCCGTAGAGCAAGTATTGCGCTCTGGCTGGATCACCACCGGGCCAAAAAACCAGGCACTGGAAGAGCACTTCGCCAACTATGTCGGTTGCAAACACGCCGTGGCATTGTCCTCGGCCACCGGTGGCATGCACATCACTTTGCTGGCCTTGGGCATCGGTCCCGGGGATGAAGTCATCACCCCGTCCCAGACCTGGGTGTCCACCGCCAACATGATCTGTCTGTTGGGGGCGACGCCGGTGTTTGTCGATGTCGATCGCGACACCCTGATGACTGATCTGGACAGCATCGAAGCGGCAATCACCCCGCGCACCAAGGCGATTATCCCGGTGCATTACGCCGGCGCGGCGTTCGATCTCGACCCGCTCTATACCCTGGCGGACAAACACGGGATTGCCGTGATCGAAGACGCGGCCCACGCGGCAGGCACGTTTTACAAAGGTCGCCACGTTGGCTCCCAAGGCACGGCGATCTTCTCGTTCCACGCGATCAAGAACATGACCTGCGCCGAAGGCGCGATGTTTGTCAGCGACGACGAAGACCTGGCCAGCCGCGTGCGCATGCTCAAGTTTCACGGCCTGGGTGTCGACGCCTATGATCGCCTGACCGGTGGCCGCAAACCCCAAGCCCAGGTCATCGAACCCGGCTTCAAGTACAACCTGGCCGACATCAACGCCGCCATTGCCCTGGTGCAACTGGAGCGCCTGGACGAAATCAACACCAAGCGCACACAACTGGCCCAGACCTACTTGCAACAACTCGAAGGCCTGCCGGTGCAACCGCTGGCGATCCCGGCCTATGCGCAGCAGCACGCCTGGCACCTGTTCATCCTGCGCATCGACGCCGAGCGCTGCGGGCTCGACCGCGAAGCGTTCATGAAAGCCTTGCAGGAGCAGAACATCGGCACCGGCATCCACTTCATCGCCACCCACCTGCACACCTACTACCGCCAGCGTTTCCCGGACATCTACCTGCCCAATACCGAATGGAACTCGGCGCGGCTGTGTTCGATCCCGTTGTTCCCCGACATGACCACCGACGACGTCGAACGAGTCGTCGGTGCCATTGCCAACATTACGGACAGAAGCCTTTGAAACCTTATCCAATCCGCTGCGTGTCGATCGTTATCCCGGTCTACAACGAAGAAGAAAGCCTGCCCGAGCTGCTGCGTCGCACCGAAGCGGCCTGCGCCCAATTGCATTACGAGTACGAAATCGTGCTGGTGGACGATGGCAGCCGTGACGACTCGGCGCAAATCCTCGAGGACGCCGCCCATCGTGAAGGCAGTCGGGTGGTTGCGGTCATTCTCAACCGCAACTACGGCCAGCACGCCGCAATCATGGCCGGTTTCGAACAGTGCAAGGGCGACGTGGTGATCACCCTCGACGCCGACCTGCAGAACCCGCCGGAAGAAATCCCGCGCCTGGTGGCCCAGGCCGAACTCGGCTATGACGTGGTCGCTACCGTGCGCAACAACCGCCAGGACTCGGCGTTGCGCCGCTGGCCGTCGAAACTGATCAACCTGGCCGTGCAACGTTCCACCGGCGTGGCCATGACCGACTACGGCTGCATGCTGCGGGCCTACCGCCGCACCATCGTCGACGCGATGCTCGCCTGCCGCGAACGCAGTACCTTCATTCCGATCCTGGCCAACAGCTTCGCCCGGCACACCACGGAAATCCTCGTGACCCACGCCGAGCGTGAACACGGCGAATCCAAGTACAGCCCGATGCGCCTGGTCAACCTGATGTTCGACCTGATCACCTGCATGACCACCACCCCGCTGCGCTTGCTGAGCATTGTCGGCTTCTGCATGGCCGGTCTTGGCGTGCTGTTTGCCATTGCGCTGATCGTCCTGCGCCTGGCTTTTGGTGCCGGCTGGGCCGGCGGCGGTACGTTCGTGCTGTTCGCCGTGCTGTTCGTCTTCACCGGCGGGCAATTCATCGGCATGGGCCTGTTGGGTGAATACCTGGGCCGCATGTACAGCGATGTCCGGGCGCGCCCGCGGTTCTTTATCGAAAAAGTCTTGCGTAGCCAACCCGCCTCCCCTGCTCCCGTTGTCACGGTCGACGGTCTCACTTCCACTTCTTCAGAACAGGTTCTCTCATGAGCAAAAAAGCTGTTGTCTTCGCCTATCACGATATCGGCTGTGCCGGCATCGACGCCCTGCTTGGCGCAGGTTATGAGATTGCGGCCGTGTTCACCCACGCCGATGACCCGAAGGAAAACGCTTTCTACGGCTCCGTCGCACAACTGTGCGCCAATAAAGGCATTCCGGTGCACGCCCCGGAAGATGCCAACCATCCGCTGTGGATCGAACGCATCAGCAAGCTCAACCCGGACTACATTTTCTCGTTCTACTATCGCAACCTGCTGAGCGAGCCGCTGCTGGCCACCGCGAGCAAAGGCGCGTTCAACCTGCACGGCTCGTTGCTGCCGCTGTATCGCGGCCGCGCCCCGGCCAATTGGGTGCTGGTCAACGGCGAAACCGAAACCGGCGTGACCCTGCACCGCATGGTCAAGCGTGCCGATGCCGGCGCCATCCTGGCCCAGCAAAAGGTCGGGATCGAGCGCTCCGACACCGCCCTGAGCCTGCATGCCAAGCTGCGTGACGCCGCCAGTTCGTTGCTGCGCGACACCCTGCCGGCGCTGCTGCAAGGCAAAGTCACGGAAACCCCGCAAGACGAATCCAAAGCCACCGTGTTTGGCCGTCGTACCCCGGCCGACGGCAAACTGGTCTGGAAAAAACCGGCGGAAGAACTGTTCAACCTGGTTCGCGCTGTCACCCAACCTTACCCGGGCGCGTTCTGCGACGTCGGCGAGCACAAGTTGATTGTCTGGGGTGCGCAAGTCGCCAAAGGCAACGAAGGTCAGGCCCCGGGCCGCGTGATCAGCGTCGATCCGCTGCGCATCGCGTGTGGCGAAGACTCGCTGGTGATCACTGCCGGTCAGCGCAACGACACCGGTCTGTACCTGAGTGGGCCGCAACTGGCCAACGAGCTGGGCCTGGTGGACGGTTCGGTGCTGCGTGGCGCCGAGTCTGGTCGCAAACCCCGCCGCACTCGCGTGCTGATCCTTGGCGTCAACGGCTTTATCGGCAACCACTTGTCCGAGCGCCTGTTGCGTGACGACCGCTATGAAGTCTATGGCCTGGACATCGGTTCCGACGCCATCGAGCGCCTGCGCAGCCACCCGAATTTCCACTTCGTCGAAGGCGACATCAGCATTCACTCCGAGTGGATCGAGTACCACATCAAGAAGTGCGACGTGGTCCTGCCGCTGGTGGCCATCGCCACGCCAATCGAATACACCCGCAACCCGTTGCGCGTATTCGAACTGGACTTCGAAGAAAACCTGAAACTGGTGCGCTACTGCGTCAAGTACAACAAGCGCGTGATCTTCCCGTCGACCTCGGAAGTCTATGGCATGTGCCAGGACGCACGTTTCGATGAAGATACCTCGAACCTGGTCCTCGGCCCGATCAACAAACAACGCTGGATCTACTCGGTTTCAAAGCAATTGCTCGACCGCGTGATCTGGGCTTACGGCCAGAAAGGCCTGAACTTCACCCTGTTCCGTCCTTTCAACTGGATGGGCCCGCGCCTTGATCGTCTGGACTCGGCGCGCATCGGCAGTTCCCGAGCCATCACCCAGTTGATCCTGAATCTGGTGGAAGGCACCCCGATTCGCCTGTTCGACGGCGGCGAGCAAAAACGCTGCTTTACTGACATCGCTGACGGCGTCGAGGCACTGGCGCGGATCATCGATAACGACAACGACGTGTGCAACGGCCAGATCATCAACATCGGCAACCCGGACAACGAAGCCAGCATCCGCCAGTTGGGCGAAGAGCTGCTGCGTCAGTTCGAAGCTCACCCGCTGCGCAGCAACTTCCCGCCGTTCGCCGGTTTCCGCGACGTGGAAAGCAAGGCGTTCTACGGCACCGGTTACCAGGACGTGTCGCACCGTAAACCAAGCATCGACAACGCCAAGCGCCTGCTGGACTGGACGCCGACCGTCGAGATGAGCGAGACGATTGGCAACACGCTGGACTTCTTCCTGCGTGAAGCCATGCTCGAAATTGCGGACAAGCGCTGATGCAGGCAGGCCTTCGAATCGATGTCGACACTTACCGAGGCACCCGTGACGGTGTGCCCCGGTTGCTGGAAATCCTCGATGAGGCCCAGGTCAAGGCGACGTTTTTCTTCAGCGTCGGGCCGGACAACATGGGACGCCACTTGTGGCGCCTCATCCGCCCGCAATTCCTCTGGAAAATGCTGCGGTCCAACGCCGCCGGCCTGTATGGCTGGGACATTTTGCTGGCCGGGACTGCCTGGCCGGGCAAACCGATCGGTCGCGACCTCGGGCACTTGATGCGTCAGGCCCGGGCTTCCGGGCATGAAGTCGGCCTGCACGCCTGGGATCACCACGGCTGGCAGGCCAATGCCGGGCGCTGGAGCGATGTGCAACTGATCGAGCAAATTCGCCGGGGCGTCGACAGCCTCAGCGACATCCTCGGGGAAAAAGTCGACTGCTCGGCCTCCGCCGGTTGGCGGGCGGACGAGCGCGTGATCGAAGCCAAGCAGGCGTTCGGCTTTCGCTACAACAGCGATTGTCGGGGCCAAAGCCTGTTCCAGCCGACCTTGGCCAATGGCTTGTTAGGCGCGCCGCAAATCCCGGTGGACTTGCCGACCTTCGATGAGGTGGTCGGGCCGACCGTGGCCGCCAAGGACTTCAACGCTTTCATTCTCGACCGCTTCACCCCTGAAAAACTCAACGTCTACACGATCCACGCCGAAGTAGAAGGGATTCTGATGGCCCACGATTTTCGTCAACTGCTGGCCGATGCGCGCCAGCGTGATATTTGCTTCAAACCCTTGGGCGAGCTGTTGCCCGAGTCATTCGCCAGCCTGCCGGCCGGGCGTGTGGTACGCGGCGCCCTCGATGGCCGTGAAGGCTGGTTGGGAGTGCAAGGCGCATGAGTAAACGCTGGGCCTTGCCTGTGTTGCTGCTCGTCATGTTGCTGGCTTACCTGTTGCCATTGGGCACCCATGGCCTGTGGATTCCCGATGAAACCCGCTACGCCCAGATCAGCCAGGACATGCTCCTGAGCGGTAACTGGGTGTCGCCGCACTTCATGGGCGTGCGCTATTTCGAGAAACCAGTGGCCGGCTACTGGATGATCGCCCTGGGTCAGGCAGTGTTTGGTGAGAATCTGTTCGGCGTGCGCTTCGCCTCGGCCCTGAGCACCGGGCTGAGCGTGTTGCTGTGCTATCTGATCGCCCGGCGCCTGTGGAACGACCCGCGCAAAAGTTTTGCCTGCGCGTTGCTGTACATGAGTTTCACCGTGGTCGCCGGTCAGGCCGGTTACGCCAACCTCGATCCGCAATTCACGTTCTGGGTCAATTTGAGCCTGGTGGCCCTGTGGTTTGCGCTGGACAGCGTCACCCGTGGCCAGCGGCTGTTGAGCTGGGCCGCGTTGGGACTGGCCTGCGGCATGGGCTTCATGACCAAGGGTTTTCTCGCCTGGGTGTTGCCGGTGCTGGTCGCCCTGCCGTGGATGCTCTGGCAGAAACGCTGGCGTGAACTGCTGGTCTACGGCCCCCTCGCGATCGTCGTGGCCATCGCGGTCAGCCTGCCGTGGGCCTTGGCCGTGCATGCCCAGGAACCGGATTACTGGCGGTTCTTCTTCTGGCACGAGCACATTCGACGCTTTGCCGGCGATGATGCCCAGCACGACGCGCCCTGGTGGTTTTACCTGCCGCTGCTGGTGGCGTTCAGTCTGCCGTGGGCGGTGTTGCTGCCGACGGCGCTGAAACAGGCCTGGCAGACCCGCCGCCAGGTGAGCATCGCTTTCCTGCTGTTGTGGCTGCTGATGCCGCTGATGTTCTTCAGCCTGAGCAACGGCAAGTTGCCGACCTACATCCTGCCGTGCCTGCTGCCCCTGGCCCTGTTGCTGGGTAATGCGCTGGCCGATCGTTTGCGCCTTGAGCAAGGCCGGGCGCTGGGACTCAATGGCCTGCTGAATCTGGTACTGGGCCTGACGGTGCTGTTGGCCCTGGTGTACCTGCAACTGAAAAAGCCGCTGTACGAACTCGAACTGCACAACCTGGTGCTGGTGTTTATTGCGCTGATCGGCTGGATCATGGCCAACCTGCTGCAAGCCTTTCGGCCCCTGCAATGCTGGGCGGCGCCGGCGTTCGGGAGTTTGCTGTTCATCGGCCTGATTCCGTCCGGGTTGCCCAACTCGGTGGTGGCGAACAAGACCCCTGACCAGTTCATCCTTGAACACGCCCAGGAACTCAGCCAGACCAGCCAGTTGATGAGCAACGACCTGGGCGCTGCGTCGGCCCTGGCCTGGCGCCTGCAGCGTCCGCAAGTGGCGCTGTTCAACACCGTTGGTGAACTGAAATACGGCCTTAATTTCCCTGAAGCGCGCAATCGCCGGATCACTCTCTACAAAGTGCAACAGTGGATGCGCGATGCTCGCAAGCAGGGTTCCGTGGGCGTGGTCATGCGGGTCAAGGGTGACGACGAACTGCAGGAAGTGGATCTGTTGCCTAAAGAGGGCAAGCGTTATGAGCAAGGCAACCTGGTGATTCTGATTATTCCCAAGGACGCGGCATGAGCCTGCTTCTTTTGCTGACCGCGTGCGTGCTGACGTGCCTGGGCCAGATTGCCCAGAAGTACGCCGTGGAGAGCTGGCGCGGCAAGGACACAGGCTGGGGCGAGAAACTGCGCTCGCCATGGCTGTGGTTGGCGCTGTTCTCGCTCGGCCTCGGTTTGCTGGTCTGGCTGCTGGTGTTGCAGCGCCTGGAAGTCGGCATCGCCTATCCGATGCTCAGCCTCAATTTTGTGCTGATCACTTTGGTCGCCCGATTCATCTTTCACGAACCCGTCGACCGCCGTCATTGGCTCGGTGTGGCGCTGGTGATCGGTGGTGTGGTTTTGCTGGGGCAACACGCATGAGCCTGCGCCGTGGAATCACCTTCGCCCTGGGCAGCGTGATGCTCGCCAGCGCCGCGCAATTGGGCATGCGCTGGAGCATGAGCCGCCTGCCGCAACCGGATCAATGGCTGACCGCCCTGGGCAATGGCAGCGTGAATTTGGCCGCGATCGGCGTGGTGCTGGCGGCGATCCTCGCCTACGCCCTGTCGATGCTCAGTTGGCTGCTCGCCCTGCGCGACGTGCCGCTGGGGCGAGCCTATTCGCTGCTGAGCATCAGCTACGCGCTGGTGTACCTGTTGGCCGCCAGCCTGCCGGTGTTCAACGAACAATTCAGTCTCGCAAAAAGCCTGGGGGTGGCCCTGGTCATCCTCGGTGTCATCACCATCAACTCTCGACCTGCTCGCGTCTCCGTTCTCAGGAATGACCCATGAAAATCAGTGTATTTGGTAGTGGTTACGTTGGCCTTGTACAGGCTGCCGTTCTGGCTGAAGTCGGCCACGATGTGATCTGCATGGACATTGATGCCAAAAAGGTCGAATTGCTCCAGCAGGGCCACGTCAGCATCTTCGAACCGGGATTGGCCAGTCTGGTCAAGGAGAGCCTGGAGGCCAAGCGCCTGCAGTTCACCACCGACGAAAAACTGGCCGTACAGCATGGCGAAGTGTTGTTTATCGCCGTGGGCACGCCGTCCAGCGAGGACGGTTCGGCTGACCTGAAATACGTGCTGTCGGTCGGTGATGCCGTGGCCCGTCATCGCGAGCAACCGGTCATCCTGGTGGAGAAATCCACCGTACCGGTGGGCACTGGCGACACGTTGCGTAGCCACATCGAGCGCCGGCTCCAGGAGGCTAATCGACTGTTGCAGTTCGATATCGTCTCCAACCCCGAGTTTCTCAAGGAAGGTTCGGCGGTGGCTGATTGCCGGCGTCCGGACCGCATCATCATCGGCTGCGAACGTGACGAAGTGCGCGACGTCATGCGCGATCTCTACGCGCCGTTCAACCGTAACCATGACCGCATCATGTTCATGGACCTGCGCAGCGCCGAGCTGACCAAATACGCCGCCAACTGCATGCTGGCGACCAAGATCAGCTTCATCAACCAGATTGCCGAACTGGCCGAACACCTGGGGGCCGACATTGAATCCGTGCGCCTGGGCATCGGCGCGGATTCGCGCATCGGCTACCACTTCATCTATCCGGGCTGCGGGTATGGCGGCTCGTGCTTTCCCAAGGACATGCGCGCGCTGATTCACAGCGCCGAAGAGGCGCACTGCTCCAGCGACCTGCTACAAGCGGTGGAAGCCATCAACCAGCGGCAGAAGCACAAATTGTTCGAGCGCGTGAATGCGTTCTACAAGGGCAACCTCGCGGGCAAGACCTTTGCCGTGTGGGGCCTGGCGTTCAAGCCAAACACCGATGACATGCGCGATGCGCCGAGCCGGGTGTTGCTGGAATCCTTGTGGGCGGCGGGCGCCAATGTGCGGGCGTTCGACCCGGAAGCGATGCAGGAAACCCAGCATTTGTACCCGGACGAATCGAAGCTGATGCTGATGGGCACGCCGGAATCGGTACTCGCCGGCGCCGATGCGCTGATCATCTGCACCGAATGGCAACAGTTCAAGGCACCGGATTTCGACCTGATCCGCCAGCGCCTGACCGCGCCAGTGATCTTCGACGGACGCAACGTGTATGACGCCGAGCGCTTGTCCCGCAGCGGCTTCCTGTACTTCCCGATGGGGCGTGGGGATTCGCGCAACCTGCCGATTCCGCACCAGCAATGGTCTGCCATCTCGTCGGTTGCCTGACGGTGAATGACACTGTCCGTCGACAGTCCCTCGGTCTGGGGCTGTTGGCACTGCTGTTGTTCATGGCCGGGGTTTATCAGCAGGCTGCCATCGGTTTCGATTCGCGGTTCGTGCTGTTCGCCCAGGAAATGCTGCGCCACGGGCCGACAGTTTTTTCCCACGACCTATGGCCAGCCCTATGCCGACTATTCGGCGCTGAGCACATTGTTCGTCTGGTTGCTGTCGCTGCCATTTGGGCAAGTGAATGCCTTCAGCGCCTGGTTGCCGAGTGCGCTGGCCGGCGCAGTGATTGTCACGTTGATGTACCGGCTGCTGGCGCCCTATTCCACTCGCTGGGCGTTGCTGAGCATTGCCCTGCTGTTGCTGACCAACACTTTCGTCAC
This sequence comes from Pseudomonas sp. NPDC096950, assembly GCF_044762525.1. NCBI lineage: Bacteria > Pseudomonadati > Pseudomonadota > Gammaproteobacteria > Pseudomonadales > Pseudomonadaceae > Pseudomonas > Pseudomonas sp. NPDC096950. Next base: position 36,935 of record NZ_JBIWEL010000013.1, read on the forward strand.
CGAAACTCGCGCGGTGTCTTTGGATCTGATGCTGGCGGCGGTGGCGTTTTCGGTGTTCTACCTGGGTTATGCCGCCGACCACTTTGGCGCGCCGCGTCGCTGGTTGCTGATCTTTGCCTTGTTGCTGCTGGGTTTCGGGATTCGCGGGCCGATTGGCCTGGTGGTGCCGACCGGCATGCTGTGCAGTTACTTCCTGCTCAATCGCCAGTGGCGACGGCTGTTGGCTTTCGGGTGGGTCGCCGCCGGGTTGCTGGTGCTGTGCATCGGTGTGCTGTTGCTGCTGGCCAAGCTCAGCGGTGGCCCGGCCTTTATGCAAGACGTGATTCGCATGCAGTTCATGGGACGCATGGACGGCAGTGAAGGTGTCAGCGGTTCGCTGTATTACTTCACCAGTTCCATGGGCAACTATGCGTTGGCGTATCCATTGGGGTTGTTGGCGCTGGCGGCGATCTTCCTGACCAATCCGCGTGAAGCCGGGCCGCAACTGCGTCTGGTGCAGTACTGCGCGGCAGCCGGGTTGATCGTGATGCTCGGATTGTCGATTCCCCAGGCGAAAAAGGCCCGGTACCTACTGCCGATGCTGCCCATGGCCGCGATTATTGCGGCGTATCCGTTTCAGGTAGCCCAAGGCCGGTTGTTCGGCGTTTTGCGTGGTGTGATGCAAGGCCTGTGGCTGTTGATTCCGGCGTTGTTGATCATCGGATTGTTAGTTGGCCAGCGGCGCTTTCCCGACATGTTGACCTCGCTGGCACCGATATTGATTGTCCTCGGCGTGTTGCAAGCGGTCGCTTTGGCCGCGTTTTTTTGGCCCACATGGCGGGCGCAGATATTGGCGTTTTGCGCGGTACTGGGACTGTGGTCGGTGTACATCCTGGTGTTCGAACCGGTGGAACGGCAGCTCTACGATTCAAGCAGCTTCAGTCGTGCAGCCTTCTCTCTCGTACAACAAGAGCCGGCGCCGCTAGTGCTGTTCGGCATGGGCAAAGACGCCAAGGCGATCAAGTTCATGGTCAATATCGAACAGGATCTGCAACCGGTGTTCACCGAATCGGTCCAGGAACTGGAAACCATCAAGGCGCCAGTTTGGGTGATGCTGGATCAGAGTGATTACAAAGCCCTGAAAGGCACATTGCTGGGTTCGCTGGAACCTGCGTTGATCGGGCGTTTCGATAAAAACGATTACGTCCTGCTGCACCTCGAGCCCTGACGCGTAACCCACGTAGGAACTGCCGAAAGCTGCGGTCTTTTGACTTTGATTGTTAAGATCAAAAGATCGCAGCCTTCGGCAGCTCCTACACGATCATCATGACCATCATTCTGCGCCGTGCCCAACCTGCTGACGCCAACGCCCTCCCCACCATCGAACGTTCGGCGGCGGCATTGTTTCGCACCGACCCTTCACTCGCCTGGCTCGCCGACTCACCCGTGACCGAAGCCCGGCAACACCTGCACGCCATCAAAACTCAAGATATTTGGGTCGCCGAATTGCCCGATGGTGTACTGGCGGGATTTCTCAGTGCCGAACATGTCGACAACCAACTGCATATTCAGGAACTGTCGGTCAGCCAACACTTTCAGGGCCAGGGCATCGGTCGAAAGTTACTGTTAGCGGCAATTGAGTATTCCCGCGAACGAGAACTCAACGGTCTGACCCTGACCACGTTTCGCGACTTGCCGTGGAATGCACCGTTTTATCAACGATTCGGTTTTGAAACATTGAGCGCTGCTGAAACAAGTCCACGGTTATTGGCGATTTTGAGTCAGGAAATCGCCCACGGTTTGCCCGGTGAGCGGCGGTGTGCGATGTGTCTACGACTCACACCGGCGCTTTCAAATCCACACCCAACGCCTGGGCAAACGCCTTGACCAGCGGGCTGCGCACGGTGTTGTGGCGCAGGATCAAATTGAACGGCGTGACGATATGAATCAGGTCCGGGCGCACCGCGCGGAATTGGCCCTGGACCACCAGGTTAGCGGCGTAATGCTGCGGCAGGAAACCCACGAAACAACCCGTCTTGATCAACAGCGCCACGGCTTCGACCTGGGTCGCGGAGGCTGAAAAGCTGTCGTAGCGGGCAAAATTGAGTTTGTCCCGATGGATCGCGTAGCGATGGTTGACGCACTCGTAGTCCTTGAGCACGTTGCTGCTGATTTCTGCCTCCGGCACTGTGAACAACGGATGGCCGACAGCACAGTAAACTTCGGAGCGTTCCTCGTAGAGCGCGTAGTAATCGAACTCTTCGCGTTTTTGATAAACCGGCACGATGCCCGCGACTAATCGCCCCTCTACAACACCGCGCTCTACTTCATCCAGTTGCGAGGCCTGAAGTTGAAACCTTACTTTCGGCGACTCTTTATTGATTCTTCTAAGTGCAACAACTAACGGGGAGTTAGGATCAGAGATCGTGTTATCGATAATGCCTACGCCAAGATCCCCGATAAGTTCATTCTGCGCCGAACTAAGCCGATCACGAAAGTTGTCAACCGAAGCAAACAAATCAATCGACGCCTGATACACCAGGCGCCCTTCTTCGGTCAGGTGAAAACCCTCTCGACCACGGGTGCACAGGCGCATACCGATGCGAATCTCCAAGTCGGAAATCTGTTTGCTAATGGCCGCCAGGCCCACATTCAGCTCGTTCTGCGCAGCACTGAAGCCGCCGGCTTCGACCACGGCCTTGAACACTTTGAGCAGTTTGAAATCCAGGCCGCTGAGCGCCAACGGAGCCCGCTGAGTCGGTTTTGGCGGCGGGTTTCCGGAATTGGAAAGTGGGGTTTCCATAATGCTTATTTACCTCTGGCGCCCTAGCAAACAATCTGTGTCCAACAACAAAAACATAGCTGGCCAATAATAATGAACACAGAAAACAAGGCTTGGCAACCGTTAATAAAATCCGTACCTGAGTGCCAACTCACTGATTTCGCACTATTAAAAGCTGACACTTCGATCAGCTCTCGCCACTTCGCAACTGCCCCTTTGAAAACTGCTTTGGCCTGACCACGCCCGAATGATTTCCGGCGAGTGTCCGGGGCTTTGCAGACCGCATTCAGTTCGCTTTACCGACGAGGAAAACAACAATGTCTCAAACCACCGACCGTCTCTGGGGTGCACGCTTCAAAAGCGGCCCATCCGAAGCCCTGGCGGCCCTGTCCCGTTGCCCCGAGCGCTACTTTCGCCTCACGCCTTACGACCTCGCCGGTTCCAAGGCCCATGCCCGGGAACTGCAACGCGCCGGTCTGTTGAGCGAAGAAGAAACCCAGACCATGCTCGACGCGCTGGCCGGTATTGGTGCTGACTTCAGCGCCGGCAGCATCGCCCCGACCCTGGACGACGAAGACGTCCACACCTTTATCGAACGCCTGCTGACCGAGCGCCTCGGCGCCCTCGGCGGCAAGCTGCGCGCCGGTCGTTCGCGTAACGACCAGACCGCCAACGATCTGCGCCTGTTCCTGCGTGATCACGTCCGCACCCTGGCCGTTGAAGTCTTGGCCCTGCAACAAGCGCTGGTGGATCAGGCCGAACAACACATCGAAAGCATTTGCCCTGGCTTCACTCACCTGCAGCAGGCGCAACCGATCGTCTTCGCTCACCACTTGCTGGCCCACGCTCAATCGATGCTGCGCGATGTGCAGCGTCTGGTGGACTGGGACGTGCGCACTTCGCTGTCGCCACTCGGTGCCGCGGCCATGGCCGGTTCCGCCATCGCTCGCCTGCCCCAGCAGTCGGCCAAGGAAATGGGCTACAGCGGCGTGTGCGAAAACTCCATCGACGCTGTGGCCAGCCGTGACCATGTGGCCGAATTCCTGTTTATCGCCAGCATGCTCGGGATCAACATTTCCCGCCTCGCTGAAGAGTTTTGCCTGTGGTCGTCGCGGCAATTTCGCTGGGTCGCGCTGGACGATGCCTACGCCACCGGCAGCTCGATCATGCCGCAGAAGAAAAACCCGGACATCGCCGAACTCGCTCGGGGCAAGGCTGGCCGCCTGATCGGTAACCTCACCGGTCTGCTGTCCACCCTGAAATCCCTGCCGCTGTCCTACAACCGCGACTTGAGCGAAGACAAGAACGGCGTGCTCGACAGTGTCGACACCCTGTTGCTGGTGTTGCCGGCGATGGCCGGGATGGTCGCGACCATGAAGGTCAATGTTGAAGAGCTGCGGCGCCAGGCGCCACTGGGCTTCACCCTCGCCACCGAAGTCGCCGACTGGCTGGCCATGCGCGGCGTGCCGTTCAAGGAAGCCCACGAGATTACCGGTGCGCTGGTCCAGGCCTGTGAGAAACACGACATTGAGTTGTGGGAAGCCTCCACGGCGCTGCTGGCCGAGATCGATCCGCGCCTGACCCCGGAAGTGCGCGACAGCTTGACCCTGGAAGCCGCCATCGCAGCCCGCAGTGGCTGGGGCGGCACCGCGCCGCAACAGGTGCGCGAACAGATCGGCCGCTTGAAAACCGCCCTCGCCGCGCAGCAAGAGTGGACCGAGAACTATCAGGGTTTTCGTCTCTGATCCAAGGGACACTGCGATACCCCTGTGGGAGCGGGCTTGCTCGCGAATGCGGTGTGTCATTCAAAATGAATGGCGACTGGCACGGCCCCTTCGCGAGCAAGCCCGCTCCCACAGGGATTGTGGTTGGCCTGATTTATCAAGTGTACGGAGAAACATCATGAGCCAGACTCAGGCAGAACGACTCCAGGCGGAGCGCAACCTGGCGGACAACCAGTTTGATATCACCCAGTACCACCACGTTCCACGGCGTTATTACGGGCGGATTTTCTTCGCCACTGTCATTGTCATCGCGATTCTCGGCCTGGTACGCGCCTTCGCTGAAGGCAAGATCGAATGGTCCTACATCGGCCAGTTCGTCACCTCCCAGGCGATCATGTGGGGCTTGTTCAACACCATCGTCATGGCGGTGCTGGCGATGGCCCTGGGCATTGTCTTCGGGGTGATCACGGCGATCATGCGCATGTCGGCCAACCCGATCCTGCGCTACGTGGCGGTGACCTACACCTGGCTGTTCCGCGGTACGCCGCTGATCCTGCAACTGCTGTTGTGGTTCAACCTGGCGCTGATCTTCCCCACCATCGGCATTCCCGGCCTGTTCGAAATGGACACCGTGAGCCTGATGACGCCGTTCGTGGCCGCCCTGCTCGGCTTGAGCATCAACCAGGGCGCCTACACCGCCGAAGTGGTGCGCGCCGGCCTGCTGTCGGTGGACACCGGGCAGTACGAAGCCGCCAAGTCGATCGGCATGCCGCGCCTGCAAGCGCTGCGCCGGATCATCCTGCCGCAGGCCATGCGTATCATCATTCCGCCTGTCGGCAACGAGTTCATCAGCATGGTGAAAATGACCTCCCTGGCGAGCGTCATCCAGTACTCGGAACTGCTCTACAACGCCCAGAACATCTACTACGCCAACGCCCGGGTCATGGAATTGCTGATCGTCGCCGGTATCTGGTACCTGGCCGCCGTCACTGTGCTGTCCTTCGGCCAAAGTCGTCTGGAGCGTCGTTTCGCTCGCGGCGCCGGCAAGCGTTCTTGAGGAGTTCGACATGAGAAGCATCGTCAAGGCCGTGAGCCTGAACAAATATTACGACCAGTACCACGCGCTCAAGGACATCAACATCGAGGTCGAGCAAGGCGAAGTGCTGTGCATCATCGGCCCGTCCGGCTCGGGCAAGAGCACCTTGCTGCGCTGCGTCAATCAGCTGGAAAAAATCGACAAGGGCGGCCTCTGGGTCGACGGCGAACTGGTGGGTTACCGGGTCGTCGGCAACAAACTGCACGAACTCAACGAGTCGCAGATTGCCCGTCAACGCCTGTCCACCGGCATGGTGTTCCAGCGGTTCAACCTGTTCCCGCACATGACTGTGCTGCAAAACATCATCGAAGGCCCGTGCCAGGTACTCAAGCGTTCGCCCAAGGAAGCGCACGAAGAAGCGCTCGAACTGCTGGCTCGGGTCGGCCTGGCCGACAAATGCAACAGCTACCCGATTGAACTGTCGGGCGGCCAGCAGCAACGGGTGGCAATTGCCCGCGCGTTGGCGATGCGGCCCAAGTTGATGCTGTTCGATGAACCCACTTCGGCACTCGACCCGGAATTGGTCGGTGAGGTGCTGTCGGTGATGCGCGATCTGGCGCAAACCGGCATGACCATGATCGTCGTCACCCATGAACTGGGCTTCGCTCGCGAGGTTTCCAACCGCATGGTGTTTATGGACGGCGGGCAGATCGTGGAGGCTGGAAGCCCCGAAGAAATACTAATAAGTCCGCAAAACCCGCGCACCCAAAGCTTCATTTCTGCCGTTCGAACCTAAGCGCCAGCCTCGCAAACCAAGAGCTGCGTCAAAACACTCATAAGAGAACGACCATGAAGAACTTCGTAATTCCAGCAGTACTCGCCGGCCTGATGGCTTCCAGCTTCAGCTTCGCCGCCGAATTGCCGGCCAGCATCAAGGCCAAGGGCGAGATCGTTGTCGCGATAATGCCGAACTACCCGCCGATGGATTTCAAGGACCCGGCGACCAACACGCTGACGGGCCTCGACTATGACCTGGGCAACGCCTTGGCCGAGCGTCTGGGCGTGAAGATAAAATGGCAGGAAACCGGCTTCGAGCAAATGATCAACGCCCTGACTACTGACCGCGTGGACATGGTGCTGTCGGGCATGACCGACACCGCCGAGCGTCAGGCCAGCGTGACCTTCGTCGACTACTTCACCAGCGGTCCGCAGTTCTACACCTTGCAGAAGAACAAGGACTTCAACGAAATCACCGACCTGTGCGGCAAGAAAGTCGGCACCAGCCGACGCACCACCTTCCCGGCGGAAATTGCCGAGTACAGCAAGGCCAACTGCGAAGCCGCCGGCAAACCGGCCATTGTCGTGATCGGCACCGAAGGTTCGGCGGATGCCCGTGCGCAACTGCGCCAGAGCCGGATCGACGCGGCGATGCAGGGTAGCGAGACCTTGTCGTACCTGAAGACTCAGGAAAAGGACATGTACAAGACGGTCGGCCAGCCGATTTCCGTGCAGTTCTCCGGCATGGGCTTGAGCAAGAAAAAACCTGAGTTGAGTGAAGCGGTGAAGGTCGCGTTGCAGAGCATGATCGATGACGGCACGTACCAGACCATCCTGAAGAAATGGGACCTGGAACTGGGCGCGATCAAGACGGTGACCGTGAACGCCGGCAAATAAGGAGCTGCCTTTTGTGGGAGCGAGCTTGCTCGCGATAGCGGTGTATCAGCCAACAAAGATGTTGAATGTATTGGCCTCATCGCGAGCAAGCTCGCTCCCACAGGGGTACTTGCCGGGCCAAAAAATTGTGATCGACTCAAATTCAATGTGGGAGCGGGCTTGCTCGCGAATGCGGTGTGTCATTCAACATCAATGCTGGCTGACAGGGCCCCTTCGCGAGCAAGCCCGCTCCCACAGGGGATTGTGTTTTACCTATAGATGAATGGAGTGCCACTGATGTCCTCCTCGCTGCAACCCACCTGGCCCGCCCCGCACAAAGCCTGTCTGGCCCTGGCTTTCGACCTCGACGGCCCGACCGGCGATGCCATGCTCAACGGCTCGATCTGGCAAAAGCCCGAGTACTTCGGTTTCGGCGGTTACGGTCCTTATCGCGCCCTGCCCCGTCTCCTCGATTTGCTCGACGCGTTCAAAATCCCGACAACGTTCTTCGTCCCGGCCTGGGTCGTGGAGAACTGGCCGAAACAGTGCCAGGCGATTGTCGAGCGCGGGCATGAGGTGGCGTATCACGGCTACAAACACGAATCCTTCTACGCCCTCACGCTGGACCAGCAGAAGGACGTGATGAAGAAATCCCGCGAGGTGTTCTGGAAGCACCTGAACATCCGCGCCGAAGGCTTTCGCACGCCGTCCGGTGACTGGCGCGCCGAAACCCCGGCGATGCTGGTGGAGGCCGGCGTGACCTATTCCAGCAGCATGCGCGGCGATGACCGGCCCTATCTGGTCAACGTCCCCGGCTTCGACACCCCGCTGGTGGAAATCCCCGGCCGCTGGGAAATGGACGACTACGCCTCCCTCGCCTACACCCGCGCGCCGAACTTCCCTTCGGGCCTCGACCGAACCGCCAGTTACGAACTGACCCTCGACAATTGGTGCCGCGAATACGACGGCGCCATGGACGAAGGCTTGTGCCTGACCACCCTGTTCCACCCCAAGATCACCGGCAAACCGGGACGCATCCTGTTGCTGGAAAAACTCTTCGAACACATGCGCCAGCGCGATGACGTGTGGTTCGCCACCTGCCGCGATGTCGCCCAGTGGTGGCTGAAGGAGCATCACCATGGCTGATTCCAATGTCTGGCCCAACGGTTACCGCTGCGCGGTGGTGTTGACCGTCGATTACAACGACATCTACGGCATCCTGACCCAGGCCCCGGAAGTCGCCGGGCGCGACAAGACCCTGTCGGTCTGGCGCTACGGCAGCCAGCGCGGCGTGGATCGTCTGCTGGATCTGTTTGCAGAATTGGACGTGCCCAGCAGCTGGTGCATTCCCGGCATCGTCGCCGAGGAAAACCCTGAACATATCAAGGCAATCCTCGCTGGCGGGCATGAAATCGCCTGCGCCGGCTATCGCCATCAGAACTACGACGACCTCGATCTGGCGGCACAGAGCGCCGACATCGCCAAGGGCTGCGAAGCCTTGGCCGCGTTGACCGGCGTGCGTCCGACCGGGTTTCGCATTCCGGCGGGCAATGGTGCAGCGGGATTCATCGAGGCGTTGAGGGATCAAGGCATCCGCTGGTCTTCATCATGGCGCGGCGATGATCTGCCGTTCGCTCACCCCACGGCGCCGGAAGTGATCGAGTTGCCGCTGCACTACGAACTGGAAGACGAACCCTACTTCGCCTTCAACCTCAGCCCGGCGGTGCCGCCAGCGCAATCGCGTATCGCGTCCTACAGCCACACCCTCGGCAACCTGCAAATGGACTTCGCCGGGTTTCACCGCTTTGGCCTGTGCTACGTACTGCGGCTGCACCCGGAAATTATCGCGACGCCGGGGCGTATTGGCGTGTTGCGCGAGTTGCTCCAAGGCATTCAGCAGCATCCAGACGTGTGGATCGCCACGGCGGGTGAAGTCGCGCAATGGTGGGCGGATTCAGCAGTGCAGGTGACGGCGGATCATCCTTCGGCGGTGTATGAGCGGCATTATCGGGATTACGGCGTATGAACGAGTTCGGCAGCGCCTACCAGGGCGTGATGCGCATGGAACACCTGGCGCAGTTTTGCGTCGATACCCACTTTGAGGATTTGCCGGCGGCGCTGGTGGCACAAGCCAAACGGCACATTCTCGACACCTTTGGCGCGACCCTGGCCGGGGCTGGCAGTGACGTGGCGAAACAGGCGCGCCAAGTGTTCGAAGGCGAGACCGGCTGCACTTTGGTCTGGGGCACCGATTGGCAGGTTGGCGCGGCTCAAGCGGCGATGCTGAACGGTATCGCCGCCCATGCGTTGGAGCTGGACGACACGGGCGGCTGTGACCATTCCGGCGCGGTGGTGTTGCCAGCGGTCATGGCCGCCGTGTCAATGTCGGGCAAAACCGTGAGCGGCCCGGAATTCATCACTGCCGTGGTCATCGGCTACGAAATCGGCCGTCGGGTGCTGGAAGCCTGCGGCAGCTATTCGGCGCATAACGGCGCCGGTTGGCACTCAACCGCCACTTGCGGGGTGTTCGGCGCGGCAGCGGCCAGTGCGCGGATTCTCGGCCTCGATGCCGCACAAACTTTGTCGGCGCTGGGCATCGCCGGCAGCTTCAGCGGCGGACTCTGGGCGTTTATTCATGACGGTTCCCAAAGCAAGAAACTCCACAGCGGGCGCGCCGCCGAAGGTGGCTTGCTCGCGGCGCGGTTTGCCCAGCGCGGCATCACCGGGCCGACGAAGCTGTTCGATGATGTGTGGGGCGGTTTTCTCAAGACCCTCGCTGGCGATGCCGCCGTACCTGAAGCACTGGACGCGGAGCTGGGCCGGGTGTGGAAGCTTGCCCGCTGCTCGATCAAGCCATACGCCGCGTGTCGCGGGACGCATTCGGCGATTGATGCCTTGGGATTGTTGCTGGCGCAGTTGCAGGTCGGTGCCGATCAGGTCGAGGACATCCAGGTGTCGTTGTGCGGGTTCCTGCAGGACATGTGCGGCGGACAGGAAGTCGCCAGTCTGGCGGCGGCGCAGATGAGTTTGCGCTATGCCCTCGCCGCGCGGTTGGTGCTGGGGCATTGCCGGTTGCAGGCCTATGACGATGCCCAGCGCAGCGATCCGCGCCTGGCGCACTGGATGTCGCGGATTCGGCTTGAGGTGGACCCGCAATTGTCCGAGGATGGCGAGCCTATTGTGAGCGTGCGGACCGTGGACGGTCGGCAGGCGAGCCTGTGCGTCGAGGTGCCGCTGGGCGCGCCGAGCAATCCGCTGAGTGACGAGGCGCTGGATGAGAAGTTTCTCAGTCTGGCCGGGCGGGTATTGGCGCGGGGGCAGGCTGAGGCATTGCTTGAGCAGTTGTGGCGGGTTGAAGAGCTGGAATCTGTTGCGACATTGGATCAGTGGCTGACATGACGGCCCCTTCGCGAGCAGGCTCGCTCCCACATTTGAAATGCATTCCCCTGTGGGAGCGAGCCTGCTCGCGAATAGCGGCGACACCTCGCTAAAAATCTGAATAAGGACATCCGCACCACCGTGGCCACTTACTCGCTCGTTATCCGCCGGTTGATGATTTGCTCGCTGACCATCGTCGTCAGCCGCGCCATCACCAGCCCGTTGCTCACGCTGTTCCTGAGCAACAAACTCGGTCTCAACCAACAGGACGTTGGCCTGCTGCTGGGCATCGCGGTGTTTATCGCCACCCTGCTCGCGCTCTACGGCGGCTACATCATCGACCGACTGGAAAAACGGCGGCTGTTGATCCTGGCCATGCTCTCCAGCGCCATCGGCTTCGTGCTGCTGACCTTCGCCGAAAACCTCTACCTGACCACCGCCACCCTGGTGATCACCGAAACCGCCTCGGCTTTATTCCTGATCGGCTCGAAAGCGATCCTCAGCGAAAACCTGCCCATGGGCCAACGGGCCAAGGCGTTTTCCCTGCGCTACACCCTGACCAACATCGGCTACGCCACCGGCCCCATGCTCGGCGTGGTGATCGCCGGGGTGTATCCGATTGCGCCGTTCCTGATAGCGGGCGGTATCGCGTTCTTCAGCATCTTCTTGATGAGCGGGATTCCGAAAGACGCCGCCCAGGTGCCCGCCATCGGCCAGCCGCAAAGCTTTCTCAAGACCCTGACCACCCTGAAAAACGACCGAACCCTGATCATGTTCACCTGCGGCTGCCTGTTCAGCACCGTGGTCCATGGCCGTTTCACCTTGTACCTGTCGCAATACCTGCTGGTGACCCACGACTCCAAGCGCGCCCTGGAGACCATGGCCGCCCTGCTCGCCTGCAACGCCATCAGCGTGATCCTGCTGCAATACCAGATCGGCCGCTTCCTCAAGCGCGAACAACTGCGCTACTGGATTGCCGGCGGCACCAGTCTGTTCATCCTCGGGTTGATCGGTTTCAGCCTGGCCGACGGCCTGGTGAGCTGGTGCGTGGCGATGTTCATTTTCACCCTCGGGGAAATGATCATTTACCCGGCGGAATTCCTGTTCGTCGACACCCTGGCCCCGGAAGAACTACGCGGCAGTTACTACGGCGCACAAAACCTCGCAGCCCTCGGTGGCGCGTTAAGTCCGGTGATTTGCGGTTTCCTGCTGATGCACACCCCGGCGCCGACGATGTTCTATGCCTTGTGCGGGCTGACAGCGATGGGCGGATCCCTGTGTTTCATGGCCGGTCGGCGAGTGGCGTTACTGCAAAAATAATGCACTGAAGCTGCATTAATATGAATTTGTCAGCACCAGGAATCGACGGCACACTGTGCCTCGTTCCTCCCCCAATAGTTGGAACACCTTCAAGGGCTTTCTGGGTATCCCAGCTAAGCCTTTTTTTTGCTTGGTTTTTTGTCACCGGGATCATCATGCTCGCACGCTGGTTACCTGCCGCCGTCAACACTCGCCCCTCGGAATGGAGCCGGGCCGCCATCGGCATGTCCTTGGGCACGCTGTTCAGTGTCTGGTTGTGCAGTCAGGTGTTTGGCATTGAAGTGGCACAACACTTGGTCGGGCCATTGGGCGCGTCGGCAGTGCTGTTGTTCGCCGTGTCTTCCGGCGCCCTCGCCCAGCCGTGGTCGATCCTCGGTGGTTATTTGAGCGCCGGGGTGGTTTCGCTGCTGGTGGCTCACGTGCTCGGGCGAACCTTGGGCAGCGCTTGCCTCGCGGCGGGCATGGCGCTGATCCTGATGTGCTGGCTGCGTTGCCTGCACCCGCCGGCCGGGGCATTGGCGCTGCTGTTGGTGCTGGCTGACCCGGCGACCATCGCCCTGGACTGGAAAGCCCTCGGCCCGGTGATGCTCAGCGCCTCGGCCATGCTGCTCAGTGCGTTGGCCTATAACAACCTGACGCAGATCCGCTACCCCAAACGCCCCGTCGAACCGGCGCCGGTCATGCCCTCGGCGGACAGCCAGGCGATTACTGCCGAGGATTTGAAACTCGCGTTGGCGGACATGGAGGCGTTTTTCGACGTCACCCCGGAAGATCTTGAGCAGTTGATTCATGCCAGTGAATTGCACGCCAAGCGGCGCAGCATCGGCGAAGTGCTCAGCAGCAGAACCTGACAAAACACAAATCCCCTGTGGGAGCGGGCTTGCTCGCGAATGCGGTGTGTCATCCAGCATTAATGTTGACTGACACGGCCCCTTCGCGAGCAAGCCCGCTCCCACAGGTTTTTCTGTGGTCGCTGGATTTTGCACTAAGGTAAAAATGCAGACAGAACCTGCACGTATCCCGGTTGTACATCACAAATTTGCACTGTTACGATCCAGCATCGCTCGCGCGCGAGCTTGTCTATAAAGAACAATAAAAGCAGGGAGTTATCGATGACTGCTCAGGTTTCATCCCAGGAGGCCAACGCCATGGACGCCACGCAAAATGAAGTGCTGGCCGAGGTTCGCAACCACATCGGTCACCTGACCCTCAATCGCCCCGCCGGTCTCAACGCTCTCACCCTGAACATGGTCCGCCGTTTGCAAAACCAGCTGGATGCCTGGGCCGAAGATTCGCAGGTCAACGCCGTGGTATTGCGCGGTGCCGGCGAGAAGGCCTTTTGTGCTGGCGGCGACATTCGCTCGCTGTACGACAGCTACAAAAACGGCGACACCCTGCACGAAGATTTCTTTGTCGAGGAATACGCCCTCGACCTCGCTATCCATAATTACTGCAAACCGGTCCTGGCCTTGATGGACGGCTTTGTGTTGGGCGGCGGCATGGGCCTGGTGCAAGGCGCGGATATGCGCGTGGTGACTGAACGCAGTCGCCTGGCGATGCCCGAAGTGGGCATCGGTTATTTCCCGGACGTCGGCGGCAGCTACTTCCTGCCACGGATTCCGGGCGAACTGGGGATTTACCTGGGCGTCAGCGGCGTGCAGATTCGTGCTGCCGATGCGCTGTATTGCGGTCTGGCTGACTGGTATCTGGAAAGCGACAAACTGGGCACCCTGGACGAGCAGCTCGATCAGCTGGTGTGGCACGAATCGCCGCTCAAGGACCTGCAAGGTGTGCTGGCCAAACTTGCCGTGCAACAACTGCCGGATGCGCCGCTGATTGCGCTGCGCCCGGCCATCGACCACTTCTTCGCCCTGCCCGACGTGGCGAGTATGGTGGAGCAAATGCGTGAAGTGACCGTCGCCGACAGTCACGAATGGGCGAAAACCACCGCCGATCTACTGGAAAGCCGTTCGCCGCTGGCCATGGGTGTGACCCTGGAAATGCTGCGGCGCGGTCGCAAGCTGAGCCTGGAACAGTGCTTCGCCCTTGAGCTGCACCTGGACCGCCAGTGGTTCGAGCGCGGCGACCTGATCGAAGGCGTGCGCGCCTTGCTGATCGACAAAGACAAAAAACCGCGCTGGAACCCGCCGACCTTGCAGGCGCTGCACGCCGAGCATGTCGAGAGTTTCTTCACGGGTTTTGAGCAGAGCGGGAGCTGAGCCATGCACGATATCGAATTGAGCGAAGAGCAAGTGATGATCCGCGACATGGCCCGGGATTTCGCCCGTGGTGAAATCGCGCCCCACGCCCAGGCCTGGGAAAAGGCTGGCTGGATCGACGACGGTCTGGTGGCGAAGATGGGGGAATTGGGTCTGCTGGGCATGGTGGTCCCGGAAGAATGGGGCGGCACTTATGTCGATTACGTCGCTTACGCCTTGGCCGTCGAAGAGATTTCCGCTGGTGATGGCGCTACCGGCGCGTTGATGAGCATCCACAACTCCGTGGGTTGCGGGCCGGTCTTGAACTACGGCACCGATGAACAGAAACAAACCTGGCTGCCGGACCTGGCCAGTGGTCAGGCCATCGGCTGCTTCTGCCTGACTGAGCCGCAAGCCGGTTCCGAAGCCCACAACCTGCGCACACGCGCCGAACTGCGGGACGGTCAGTGGGTGATCAACGGCGCCAAGCAATTTGTCAGCAACGGCAAGCGAGCGAAACTGGCGATCGTGTTTGCGGTGACTGATCCGGACTTGGGCAAGCGCGGTATTTCAGCATTCCTGGTGCCGACCGATACGCCGGGTTTTATCGTTGATCGCACCGAACACAAAATGGGCATCCGCGCCTCCGATACCTGCGCGGTGACCCTGAGCAACTGCACCATCCCCGAAGCCAACCTGCTGGGTGATCGCGGCAAAGGCCTGGCCATCGCCCTCTCCAACCTCGAAGGCGGCCGCATCGGTATCGCCGCCCAGGCGTTGGGCATTGCGCGGGCGGCGTTCGAAGCGGCGCTGGCTTACGCGCGGGATCGGGTGCAGTTCGGCAAGGCGATCATCGAGCACCAGAGCATCGCCAACATGCTGGCGGACATGCACATGCAGCTGAACGCCGCGCGATTGATGATCCTCCACGCGGCGCGGTTGCGCAGTGCGGGCAAGCCGTGTCTGTCGGAGGCTTCACAGGCGAAGTTGTTTGCGTCGGAAATGGCCGAGAAGGTCTGTTCGTCGGCGATGCAGATTCACGGCGGGTATGGGTATCTGGAGGATTACCCGGTGGAGCGTTACTACCGGGATGCGCGGATTACCCAGATTTACGAAGGGTCGAGCGAGATACAGCGGATGGTGATTGCTCGGGAATTGAAGAACTATTTGGTGTGATGTTTGGGATTGGGGGTGGGCTTGAACTCCACCCCTCTCCCTAACCCTCTCCCCAGAGGGGCGAGGGGACTGACCGATGCGCTCTTGGAGCTACATCGACCTGAAAGTCCTGAGTCGAACTCAGGCTTTGAACAGCATGAAGATCTGCTCCCTTTCCCCCTCTCCCCTATGGGGAGAGGGCTGGGGTGAGGGGTGGATCTTAAGCCCGCCCCCCAGATCATCACTTGCCTTGGAATCCGGCTTCACGCTTGGCAATAAACGCCGCCATCCCTTCTTTCTGATCCTGCGTCGCAAACGCCGCATGGAACACCCGACGCTCAAAGCGCACGCCTTCCGACAGGCTGACTTCAAACGCGCGGTTCACGCTTTCCTTGACCATCATCGCTATCGGCAGCGACTTCTTGGCAATCAGCGCCGCGACTTTCAGCGCTTCTTCCAGCAATTCATCCGCCGGTACGATCCGCGCGACAATCCCGCAGCGCTCCGCTTCCACTGCATCGATCAGACGGCCGCTGAGGCACATTTCCATGGCCTTGGCCTTGCCCACGGCGCGAGTCAGGCGCTGGGTGCCGCCCATGCCCGGCAGCACGCCGAGGTTGATTTCCGGTTGACCAAACTTGGCGTTGTCGCCCGCCAGGATGAAGTCGCACATCAGCGCCAGTTCACAGCCACCACCGAGGGCGAAACCGTTGACCGCCGCGATGATCGGCTTGCGGCGGTTGGCCACGCGATCGCTGTCGCTGAACAGGTCGTCGAGGTAGATCTGCGGATAGGTCAGCTCGGCCATTTCCTTGATGTCGGCACCGGCGGCGAAGGCTTTTTTCGAGCCGGTCAGCACGATGCAGCCGATGTTCGAATCGGCTTCCAGGCCATCGAGGGCGTGGTTCACTTCGCTGACCAACTGCGCGTTCAACGCGTTCAAGGCTTGCGGACGGTTGAGGGTGATCAGGCCGACGCGGCCGTGAATTTCCAGCAAAATCGTTTCATAGGTCATAAAGATTTCCTTCTTAAAGATTGCGCGAAATAACCATGCGCTGAATATCGCTGGTGCCTTCGTAGATCTGGCACACCCGCACGTCGCGGTAGATCCGCTCCAGCGGGAAGTCGTTCAGGTAACCGTAACCGCCGAGGGTTTGCAACGCTGACGAGCAGACCTTCTCGGCCATTTCCGAAGCAAACAGCTTGGCCATCGAGGCTTCGACCAGCGCGGGTTTGCCGCTGTCTCGCAACGCGGCGGCGTAATGCACCATCTGCCGGGCCACGGCGATCTGGGTCGCCATGTCCGCTAGACGGAAAGCGACCGCTTGATGTTCGATGATTGGCTTGCCGAAGCTCTCGCGCTCACGGGCGTAATCCCGAGCCGCTTCAAACGCCGCGCGGGCCATGCCCACCGATTGCGAAGCGATGCCGACGCGCCCGCCTTCCAGGTTGGCCAAGGCGATCCGGTAACCTTCACCCTCCTCGCCCAAACGGTTGGCCACGGGCACTTTCACGTCTTCGAACAGAATCTGGCAGGTGTCGGACGCATGCTGGCCGAGTTTGTCTTCGACCCGTGCGACTTTGTAGCCCGGTGAATCGGTGGGCACGATCAGTGCGGTAATCCCGCGTTTGCCGGCACTCGGATCAGTCACCGCAAACACAATCACCACCCCGGCGTTCTGCCCGGAAGTGATGAACTGTTTGCAGCCGTTGAGCACGTAGTGATCGCCATTTAGCCTGGCGCGGGTTTTAAGGCCACTGGCGTCGGAACCCGCCTGAGGTTCGGTCAGGGCAAACGCGCCGAGCATCGAACCGCTGGCCAACGGCTTGAGGAAACGTTCTTTCTGCTCGTCGGTGCCGTACTTGAGGATCGGCACGCAACCCACGGAGTTGTGCACGCTCATGATCGTCGAACAGGCGCCGTCGCCGGCGGCGATTTCTTCCAGGGCCATGGCGTACGCCAGGTAACCGGTGTCGCAACCGCCCCACTCTTCCGGCACCAACATGCCGAAAAAGCCCAGCTCGGCCATTTCGCCGATGGCTTCTTTCGGGAAGCGATGCTCGCGGTCCCACTCGGCGGCGAAGGGTTTCAGCCGCTCCTGGGCGAATTGCCGGGCGGCTTCGCTAATCTGCAGTTGTTCGTCATTGGGAATCATGGTGAATCCTTCATTCGGGTAATGCGCAGAACCTGTGGGAGCGAGCCTGCTCGCGAAAGCGGTGTGTCATCCAACATCAATGCTGACTGACAGGTCCCCTTCGCGAGCAGGCTCGCTCCCACATGGATCGCATTCATCAATACAGGCATTCCACAGCCATGGCGGTCGCTTCGCCGCCGCCAATGCAAATCGCCGCAACGCCGCGCTTCATGCCTTTCTGCCGCAACGCCGAGAGCAAGGTCACGATGATCCGCGCGCCGGACGCACCGATCGGATGACCCAATGCGCAAGCGCCGCCGTGGATGTTGACCTTCTCGTGGGGGATTTCCAGTTTGCTCATGGTCACCAGGCTGACCACCGCGAAGGCTTCGTTGATTTCAAACAACTCGACCTCGTCCAGGGACCAGCCGGTTTTCTTTATCAGCTTCTTGATCGCACCGACCGGGGCCACCGGGAACAGGCCCGGGGTATCGGCAAACGCCGCATGGCCGTGGATCACGGCCAATGGCTTGAGGCCGCGCTTTTCAGCTTCGGAACGACGCATTAATACCAGCGCCGCCGCGCCATCGGAGATCGAGCTGGAGTTGGCAGCCGTGACGGTGCCGCCGTCGCGGAATGCCGGTTTCAGCGAGGCGATCTTGTCCAGTTTGGCTTTCGGTGGCTGTTCGTCGTTGCTGATCAGTACTTGTTCTTTACCGACCGTCACGGTCAGCGGCACGATTTCAGCCTTGAAGCTGCCGTCCTTGATCGCCTGTTGCGCGCGGGTGGTCGAGGCAATGGCAAACGCGTCCTGAGCTTCGCGGGTGAAGCCGTTGGTCTCGGCGCAATCTTCGGCGAAGGTGCCCATCAGGCGGCCCTTGTCGTAGGCGTCTTCGAGACCGTCGAGGAACATCGAATCCAGCACCCGGCCATGGCCCATGCGGTAACCACTGCGGGCGCGGTCCAGCAGATACGGCGCGTTGGACATGCTTTCCATGCCACCGGAGATCACCACTTCGGCACTGCCGGCCACCAGCATGTCGTGGGCGAGAATGGTGGTTTCCATGCCGGAACCGCACATCTTGTTCACGGTGGTGCAACGGGTCGATTTATCCAGCCCGGCGCCCAGTGCGGCCTGACGTGCAGGCGCCTGGCCGAGGCCGGCGGGCAACACGCAACCAAACAGCACTTCGTCAACCGCGTCAGAGGCGACACCGGCACGTTCGACGGCGGCTTTGATCGCCGCTGCACCGAGTTGCGGTGCGGTCAGGCTTTTCAGTTCGCCCTGGAAACCGCCCATCGGGGTACGAACGGCGCTGACAATAACAATCGGATCGTTGGAAAGGGTCATGACAAATCCTCCTTACTTGGCGGCCATACGCAAGGCACCGTCGAGACGGATCACCTCGCCGTTGAGCATGCTGTTTTCAATGATATGCCTGACCAGCGCGGCATACTCGCCGGGCTTGCCGAGGCGCGGCGGGAACGGTACGCCAGCGGCCAGGGACGCGCGGACTTCCTCGGTCATGCCGGCCATCATCGGCGTTTCGAAGATGCCGGGTGCGATGGTCATCACACGAATGCCGAAGCGCGCCAGTTCACGGGCGGCAGGCAAGGTCAGACTGACAATCGCGCCTTTGGACGCAGCGTAAGCAGCCTGGCCAATCTGGCCGTCGTAGGCCGCCGCCGACGCGGTGTTGATGATCACACCGCGCTCACCGCCGGCGTCCGCTTCGGTTTCCGCGATGGCCGCCGCAGCGAGGCGCAGCATGTTGAAGCTGCCGATCAGGTTGACGTTGATCACCTGGCTGAAACTGGCCAATGCATGCGGGCCGGTCTTACCGAGGATCTTCTCGCCACGCACGATGCCGGCGCAGTTCACCAGACCGTGCAGCCCACCGAAGGCTTTGACGGTTGCGGCGACGGCGGCTTCGGCAGCGGCTTCGTTGCTGATGTCGGCGACTACGCTTTGCGCGCCGAGGCGTTCAGCCTGGGCCGCGACGGCCTCGGCATTCATGTCCACCAGCATCACTTTGGCGCCAGCGGCCACCAGCATTTCAGCGGTGGCGGCACCGAGGCCGGACGCTCCGCCAGTGACGAGAAAAACCTTGTTTTCGATCTGCATCTTATTTTCCTTCGATTCAAGCAGAAGCTTTGTGAGCCGCGGCCTCTTGAGCCTTGGCGATTTCCTGGTTGCGCAAGATAAAGCGCTGCAATTTGCCGCTTGGGGTCTTCGGCAATTCGCTGACAAATTCGATTTCACGGGGGTACGAGTGCGCGGCCAGACGCTTGCGCACGTGTTGGCGCAGTTCTTCGGCCAGTTCCGGCGTGGCGCGGTATTGCTCGCAGATCACCACGAAGGCTTTCACCAGTTCGGTGCGCTCCGGGTCGGGTTTGCCGACCACTGCGGCTTCGATCACCGCCGGGTGCTCGATCAGCGCGCTTTCCACGTCGAACGGGCCGACGCGGTAGCCGGAGGTGGTGATCACATCGTCACTGCGGCCGACGAAACTGATGCTGCCGTCCGGGTTCCACTCGACGGTGTCGCCGCTCAGGTAATAGTTGCCGACGAAGGCTTTGGTCGGCGCGCCTTCGTAACCGTTGAACCAGCACATCGGCGACTGGGTGCGGTCGATGGCCAGGATGCCGGGATGACCGACGCCGAGTTCTTTGTACTCGTCATCCAGCACCACGATGCGATGGCCCGGCGAGGCAAAACCGGCGGTGCCCATGTGGATCGGATGCTCCAGGCCATGGTGGTTGCACAGCACCATGCCGAGTTCGGTCTGGCCGTAATGGTCGTGGATCACCACGCCAAGGTTGTCGGCGAACCAGCGAATCACTTCCGGGTTCAGCGGCTCACCGGCGCTGCTGACGATGCGCAGTTTGCCCTTGATCGACTTGGCGAATTCGTCGCCCCCGGCAATCAACAGACGGTAAGCCGTCGGCGAGCCGGTCAGGTTGGTGATGTTGTATTTGTTGATCACCCGGCACGTGCTTTCGAGGGTGAACGGGCCATCGTAGAACGTGATCGGATGCCCCATCGACATCGGCCCGGTGACGCCGAAATAGATGCCGTAGGCCCAACCCGGATCGGCGACGTTCCAGAACGCATCTTCCGGGCGCAAATCCACGGCGTCGCGGGTGTAGCTCTGGAAGGCGACAATGGCCTTGAGCGGCACCGACAGCGCTTTCGACGGGCCGGTGGTGCCCGAGGTGAACATCAACAGGAACGGGTCTTCACCGGTCAGCAACACCGGTTCGCACTCAGGGGAATAATTGGGCAGTTCGGCCCAGAAACTGTAGTCGCCCCGGACGATGCCCTGCCCTTTGGCGCCGCCGACGGTGACGATGGTCGGGCAATCGGCGACTTCCGCGAGTTTCGAGCGATTGACGGCATCGGTCACGACGACTTTGGCGCCGGAGCTGCTCAAGCGGTGTTCGATGGCTTTCGGGCCGAACGCGGTGAACAGCGGCTGATAGACCGCGCCGATGCGCCAAGTGGCGAACACGGTGATCAGCAATTCGATGTTACGCGGCAGCAGGCCGGCGACTTTGTCGCCCTTTTGCACGCCCTGGGCGAGGAGGAAATTGGCCAGACGCGCGGCTTTGTCCTGCAAATCCGTGAAGGTGTACGCCGCACTGGCGCCATCGCGCCCTTCCCAGAACAGCGCAATGCGACCCGGCAATGCATGACGGTCGCAACATTCGACGCAGGCGTTAAGCGCCGTCAAATCGCCGGCGAGCGCGGCATCCACGGTGTGCTGGTAATCGAACTGTGAAGTGGCAGACAAGTAATCGCGCATTGCCAGAATCCCTCTGTATTTTTATTAGGTTGGGGGAACCGTAATCAACACAGGAATACTCGCGCTGCGCGGGGTGTGGGGCAATGGTCAAAGCTATCAAGTTGTTTGACTGGTTTGGCCAAGATCCAGGAGATGTGTTGTTTGGCCTGGCCTCTTCGCGAGCAAGCCCGCTCCCACAGGGGATATTGGTGTGAGATAGATAGTGTTCACACTACAGAACCAATGTGGGAGCGGGCTTGCTCGCGAAGGCGTCAGGCGAATCAACGCAAAGTCCGGATTAACTCGCCTCGTTAAGAATCAAACTCCGATAATGCCCCGGATTCGTCCCCGACCACTTGCGAAACGCCTTATAGAACGAACTCGCATCGGCAAACCCCAACCGCGCCGCAATCTCGGCAAAGCTGATCGCCGGTTCTGCCAGCCAGACAATCGCCAGTTCCTTGCGCACGCTGTCTTTCAAACCCTGCCAGGTCTGCCCTTCTTCCGCCAAGCGTCGGCGCAGGGTCGAGGCGGACATGCACAGTTGCTGCGCCAGGGCCTCGGTTTCCGGCCATTGTTCGGCGGGCAGTTGCCGCAGATCGTGTTTGATCCGACTCGCAAGGCTTTCCGGGTCGCGGTATTTGACCAGGATGTTGGCCGGCGCATGGGCCAGGAAGCGCTTGAGTTCTTCCGGGCTGCGCTTGATCGGCAAGTCCAGGCAATCGGCAGCGAAAATCATCCGCGTGCGCGGTCGGTCGAAGCGCAGGTTCTCGGAAAACATCACCTGATAGTCATCGCAAAAGTCCGGCGCCGGACAGCGCAGTTCGATGGCCAGGATCGGAATCCGCCGCCCCGCCAGCCAGCAGGCGACACCGTGAACAATCATCCAGTAAGTGAAATAGGTGAAGGCCCGACGCGGTTCCTGATCGTCTTCGAGCAAAACGATTTCCGCCAGGCTTTGCTGGCGCACCAGTTGCGCGGGCAGGTGTTCGAGCATCAGCGACAGAAAGGCCAGGCCCGAGGTGAGACCCGCGGCGAGATTCGGCTGGACAATGGCGCAACGGCACAGAAACTCAAGGCTGCCGGACTTGAGCTGGCGCGGGTCCATGCCGAAAAACTCATCGTCTCCGCGCCGGGCCAGCAGACGCCACAACCGTGCGTAGGCGGTGGCCGGGACCCGGGCGTCGGCCGCGTTCAGCAACGCCGGATCGATACCGACCTTGTGCAACACCTCTTCGGTGGCCGCGCCAGGCGCACAGCTTTGCAACAGCGCTTCACGCACCAGTTGGATGGCGATGGTGTCTTTTTCCGACATTGCGCGGGGTGAGCCCTGTTCTTGTGCAAGTGGCGGGCATATTAGCCCAGCGCAGAGCCCCTGTGGGAGCGAGCCTGCTCGCGAAAGCGGTGGATCAGTCAGCGATGATGTTGAATGTTAAGACGCCTTCGCGAGCAGGCTCGCTCCCACAAGGGATTGGGGTGATCTTTTGGGTCGTTCAGCTCAAGTTCAGCTAAAGTCAACCGATGGCATGTGAGAATGAGTGTCATTATGTTACATATTAGCAACCTAACTAACTCGACACGGTGCTGAATGCTTGTTCCTTTTTTGATCATGCTGCGCGAAGGCATTGAAGCGGCGTTGATCGTCGGCATTATCGCCAGCTACCTCAAGCAAACCGGTCGCGGCCAGTGGATGCCCGCCGTGTGGATTGGCGTGTTTCTCGCCGCAGCGCTGGCCCTGTTGGTCGGCGGTGGCCTGGAGTTGATGAGCGCCGAGTTCCCGCAAAAGCAACAGGAACTGTTCGAAGGCATCGTCGGTCTGGTCGCCGTCGGTATCCTCAGTTCGATGGTGTTCTGGATGCGCAAAGTGGCGCGTTCGATCAAGCATTCCCTGCACGTTTCCCTCGATCACGCACTGGCCGGCTCCAAGCATCAGGTCACTGCGCTGATCGCCATGGTGTTTTTTGCCGTGGCCCGGGAAGGTCTGGAAACCGTGTTTTTCCTGCTGGCGGTGTTCCAGCAAAGCGAAGGCCCGGCGGCACCGATTGGCGCCCTGCTCGGCCTGATCCTGGCGATCATCGTCGGCTTCCTGATCTACACCGGCAGCATGCGCCTGAACCTCGGCGCGTTCTTCCGCTGGACCGGCCTGTTCATCCTCGTCGTCGCCGCCGGCATCCTCTCCAACTCGGTGCAGGCGCTGCATGAAGCGGGCGTCTGGAATCACCTGCAAACCGTGCTCTTCGACTTCAGCGCCACGCTACCGATGGATGGCCCATTGGGCTCGGTGCTGGCCGGCATGTTTGGTTACCAGGACGCACCGACCGTCAGCACCCTCGGCGCGTATCTGATTTATCTGGTGGTGGCGCTGGTGATGTTCTTCCTCCCGGCCGCCGCGCCCGTCAAGCAATCTTCTTCCGTTTCCAGCCAGTAAGGGCTTTCATGTCAACGCCTAATCCTCCCGTGGCTTCCCCTCCCCGCGCGTTGCGCTGGGCGGTGGCCGGTTCGGTGATCGTGATGATCGCGGCCGGTGGCCTGTTCTACTACGCGTCGAAAATGGCCGCCGAAAAGCGCCAGACCAACCATGACGAAGTGGTGGTGAACATCCACCCTAAAAGTTGCGAACCGAATGCGCTTACCGTCCCGGCCGGCCACGCGAGTTTTCGCATCGTCAACCGCTCCGACCGGGCGGTTGAATGGGAAATCCTCGACGGTGTGCTGGTGGTCGAAGAACGGGAAAATATCGCCCCAGGACTGAGCCAGGTGATCAACGCCAACCTCGCGCCCGGCGACTACGCGATCACTTGCGGCTTGCTGAGCAACCCGCGTGGCACCTTGCACGTGACCCCGACGGCTGCGTCTGACGCAGCAGCGAAGGCCCGGCCATCGATGGTGGCGTTCATTGGTCCGCTGTCGGAATTCCGCGTGTACCTGAGCAGCCAAAGCAGCGCGCTGATCAAAGCCGTGACGGCCCTGAAGCAGGCGATTGAAGCCGGCGACCTGGCCCAGGCCCAAGCGCTTTATGTGCCAGCCCGTGCGGCCTATCAACGGATCGCCCCGGCCGCGCAACGCCTGGCCGAGCTGGACAACGCCGTCAACGCCCGCGCCGATTACTTTGAAAAACGCGAACAGGATTCGGCCTTCAGCGGCTTCCATCGCCTCGAATATGCGCTGTTCCAGCAACGCAAACTCGACGCCCTGACGCCGGTGGCCATGCAGTTGATCATCGACATCACCACGCTCAAACAGCAATTGCTCGCTCAGTCCCTGCCGCCGGAGCAACTGGTGAGCATTGTGGTGCGCAACCTCAACAGCATCGCCGACGTGCGCGCCAGCAGCGGTGAAGAAGAACGCTACAGCCACACCGACCTGAATGGTTTTGCCTCCAACCTCGACGCGGCGCGCAAGGTTGTCGACCTGTTGCGGCCATTGCTGAGCAAGTCCGCCGTCGAGTTGCTGCCGAAAATCGACAGCGCCATCGCTGCTTTCGACGCTGAACTCAACGGCTTCAAGGTCAAGGACGGCTACGCCAGCTACGACACGGTCAGTGCCGAGCAACGCAAACAGATCGCCGACAAGGCCAAGGCCCTGGCCGCCGTACTCGACGAAATCGATCCAACCCTTGGCCTTTCCGGCCTGTAAGCAGAAGACGACATTTAGATGAAAGACTTAGAACAGTTTTCCGCCCAGCGTCGCCGTGTCTTGATGGGCATGGGCGCCGCCGGTGTCGCGTTGGCCGGCAGCGCTCTGAGCTGCCCGGCGATGGCCGCTTCCAGCCAGGTGACCGAAGCGCCGAGCAGCGAAAAAACCGAAGACCGCCACACCTTTTACGGCAAGCACCAGACCGGCATCGTCACCCCGCGCCCGGCGTCGGGGATGTTGGTGTCCTTTGATGTGCTGGCCAGCGACCGTGATGACTTGGAGCGCTTGTTCCGCACCCTCAACGAGCGCATTTCGTTCCTGATGAAGGGCGGCGCGGTGGCCCAGGTCGATCCGAAATTGCCGCCCGTGGATTCGGGGATTCTCGGCCCGGTGGTCACGCCGGATAACCTGACGATTACCGTGTCGGTGGGCGAGTCGCTGTTCGACGAACGCTTCGGACTGGCCAACGCCAAACCCAAGCGGCTGATCCGCATGGTCGGTTTCCCCAACGATGCCCTGGAAGCGGATTGCTGCCACGGCGACTTGAGCTTGCAGTTCTGTTCCAACACCACCGACACCAACATCCACGCCTTGCGCGACATCGTGAAAAACCTGCCGGACCTGCTGCTGGTGCGCTGGAAACAGGAAGGCAGCGTGCCGCCGCAAGCCCCGGCGAAACCGGGTGTGCCGGCGCAAAGTGCGCGCAACTTCCTGGGTTTTCGCGATGGCTCGGCCAACCCCGATTCCAACGACGCCAAGTCCATGGACAGCATTGTCTGGGTACAACCGGGCAGCGATGAGCCGGCGTGGGCGGCGAATGGCAGCTATCAAGCGGTGCGGATCATCCGCAATTTTGTTGAGCGCTGGGACCGCACGCCATTGCAGGAACAGGAAAGCATCCTCGGCCGGGTCAAGAGCACCGGCGCGCCGATGGGCGGCGAGCATGAATCCCAGGTCCCGGACTACGCCAAAGACCCGGAAGGCAAGCTGACCAAGCTCGACGCGCACATTCGCCTGGCCAACCCGCGCACCGCGCAAACCCAGGCCAACCTGATCCTGCGCCGTCCGTTCAACTATTCCAACGGCGTGAACAAGAACGGCCAGCTGGAAATGGGCCTGCTGTTCATCTGCTACCAAGCCGACCTGGAAAAAGGCTTCATCACCGTCCAGACCCGCCTCAACGGCGAGCCGCTGGAGGAATACCTCAAGCCGGTGGGCGGCGGTTACTTCTTCACCTTGCCGGGTGTGACGGGCGACAAGGATTTCATCGGTCGCTCGCTGCTCAACGCTACACAACCCACGACAAACACATAACAACCCCCAACACGGAACCGTCCCATGAAAAAGTCGCCACTCGCATTAATGCTGACCCTTGGCTTGCTCAATACCCCGTTTTCAGCTTTCGCGGCGACGGCGCCGCTGGATCTGGTGGGCCCGGTTTCGGACTACAAGATCTACGTCACCGAACAACTGGACCAACTGGGCGAGCACACCCAACAGTTCACCGACGCCGTGAAAAAAGGCGACCTGGCCACCGCGCAAAAACTCTACGCACCGACCCGCGTGTTCTATGAGTCGATCGAGCCGATTGCCGAGCTGTTCAGTGACCTGGACGCGTCCATCGACTCCCGTGTCGACGACCACGAAAAAGGCGTGAAAGCCGACGACTTCACCGGTTTCCACCGCATCGAGTACACGTTGTTCTCGGAAAAGAGCACCCAGGGCCTGGGCGAACTGGCGGACAAACTGAATGGCGACGTGAAGGACCTGCAAACCCGCGTGGCCGGCCTGACCTTCCCACCTGAAAAAGTGGTTGGCGGCGCCGCTGCCCTGCTCGAAGAAGTCGCGGCCACCAAGATCTCCGGTGAAGAAGACCGTTACAGCCACACCGACCTTTATGACTTCCAGGGCAACATCGACGGCGCGAAGAAAATCGTCGACCTGTTCCACCCGCAGATCGAGAAGCAGGACAAAGCCTTTATCGCCAAGGTCGACAAGAACTTTGCGACCGTGGACAAGATCCTGGCCAAGTACAAAACCAAGGATGGCGGTTTCGAAACTTACGACAAAGTGAAAGAAGCTGACCGTAAGGCGCTGGTTGGCCCGGTGAATACCTTGGCGGAAGATTTGTCGACGTTGCGTGGGAAGCTCGGTTTGAACTGAGCTTTGTAGCGTTTGGGCTGTCCCCTTCGCGAGCAAGCCCGCTCCCACACTGGATTTGTGATCTACACAAAACCTATGTGGGAGCGGGCTTGCTCGCGAAGGCATTCTTACAATCACCACAGCATCAAGGCTGTGTGTTAACCCTCACAACATCCGATAGAGCAACCGCTCAATCCGCACCCGACTCACCCGCTTGAGAAACTTGGCCACCGCCCCCGGGTATTCCGGCAGGGTTTCCAGGTCCAGGTAACGCGCGACGCGCTGGGTGTTCTCAAAAATCTCCGCCAGTTCCTTGCGCCGCGGCGCCTGCAACTCGTTTTTCGGGTCATCGATCAACAACGCGTTTTCCAGGTCGAGACGGAACGCCCGCGGGTTGAGGTTGTTGCCGGTCAGCAAGGTGTAGCGCTCGTCGACCCACATGCCCTTGAGGTGATAGGTGTTGTCACCGTCACGCCACAAGTGCAGGTTCAACTGGCCGCTGTCGATGTTCTGCTGATGACGCTTGGCGAAGCGGCGCAGGCTGATCTCGTAGAGATACGGCAGCGCGGCGATCACCTTGAACGGCTCGCTCGGCGGGATGTAGAAGTCGTTGGCGGTCTTGTCGCCAACGATGATGTCGATCTTCACCCCACGGGCCAGGGCCCGGTTGATTTCCCGGGTCACTTGCAGCGGCAGGTTGAAATACGGCGTGCAGATGGTCAACTGATGCTGGGCGCTGGCGATGAGTTCGCAGATCACCCGGCTCAGCGGGTTGTTCTTGCCCACACCGAGCAACGGACTGACCGACAGGCCACCCTTGGCGGCGGTGCCGGCCGTGGTGTCGTAGGTCGCGTGCTTGAGGCGGCTGCGCAGGTCGCCGATGTCGTTGCGCAGGCTGCGGGTGGTCGGCAGGTTCGGCAAGTCGAGGCGATGCACCGCTTTGGAGGCGATCAAGCCATGCTGGACCAGGTGCTGCATGGAATCGGCCAGCGCGCTGTTCTGCAGCAGGTGATAACGGTCGTAGCGGTACTTGTCGAATTTGTGCAGATAGACGTTGTTCAGGCTCGCGCCGCTGTAGATCACACAATCGTCGATCACAAAACCTTTCAGGTGCAGCACGCCGAACAACTCGCGGGTCTGCACCGGCACGCCGTACACCGGCACTTCGCTGGCATGGGTGCGGGTCATTTCCTGATACCAGGCCGAGTTGCCCGGCTGCTTGCCGGCACCGATCAAGCCGCGCTGTGCGCGCAACCAGTCGACGACCACCACCACGTCCAGTTCCGGACGCGCCAGTTTGGCGGCGTGCAAGGCATCGAGGATTTCCTGGCCGGCTTCGTCCTGTTGCAGGTACAGCGCGACGATATAAATGCGCTGGGTGGCCTGGGCGATTTTTTCCAGCAGGCAACGACGGTATTCGGCGGCGCCGGACAGAATGGTGACGGCATCGGCGGTCAGCGGAAAACTGCGCAGTTTGGGCAGCAGAGAGCGTTTGAAAAGCGACGGCATAAGGCTCGCAAAAAGGTCGAATCCGAAGAACCCGAGAGCTTACACCATGGATTGCCTTGGGTCTTGCTGGCGTCTTTGATGGCCCCTTCGCGAGCAAGCCCGCTCCCACATTTGAAATGCATTCCCCTGTGGGAGCGGGCTTGCTCGCGAAGACAATTTAACAGGCGCTACAAAAATCCTGTTGACCAAGGAGAACGATCGTTCTACTGTTTGCCACATGAACGAAATCACTAGCAACGACACACGCGACATCATTCTGGATGTCACCGAAAAGTTGATCTACAAAAGTGGCATCGCCGCCACGGGCATGGATCTTCTGGTGAAAACCGCCGGCGTCTCCAGAAAAAGTATCTACCGCTACTTCGCCAACAAGGAGGAGCTCGTCGTCGCGGCCCTGCAACGCCGGGACGTGCGCTGGATGAACTGGTACAGGACCGAAGTCGACAAGGCCGCGACCCCGGCCGACCGCTTGCTCAGCCTGTTTACCGTGCTCACGACCTGGTTCGGCTCCGAAGGCTTCCGCGGCTGCGCCTTCATTAACACCAGCGGCGAAACCGGCGACCCGCAAGACCCGGTTCGCCTGGTCGCCAAGGACCACAAACAGAAACTGCTCGACTACGTGTGCGAGCTTTGCACCGAACATGGCGCCACCGACCCGCAGGCACTGGCCAAACAGCTGCTGATCCTGATCGAGGGTGCCATTACCGTAGCGCTTGTGATGGGTGATCACAGTGCCGCCGATAATGCGCAATGCATGGCGCGAAAGTTATTGGACCTGTAACTGCTTAATCAAGCTCGACACTGTGTTTTAACTTTACTTTGATAAGGAGACATTCAAATGTCATCTAATGCCGAAGTTCGTCCGCCGTTGCCGCCGTTCACCCGTGAATCGGCGATTGAAAAAGTTCGCCTGGCCGAAGACGGCTGGAACTCCCGCGACCCGGAGCGCGTGTCGCTGGCTTATACCCTGGACACCAAGTGGCGTAACCGCGCCGAATTCGCCTACAACCGCGAAGAAGCCAAGGGTTTCCTGACCCGCAAATGGGCCAAGGAACTGGATTACCGGCTGATCAAGGAACTCTGGGCCTTCACCGGCAACCGCATCGCCGTGCGCTACGCCTATGAATGGCACGACGACTCGGGCAACTGGTTCCGCTCCTACGGCAATGAAAACTGGGAGTTTGACGAGAACGGCTTGATGGCCAATCGTTTTGCCTGCATCAACGATATGCCGATCAAGGAAAGCGAGCGCAAATTCCATTGGCCGCTGGGGCGTCGTCCGGATGATCATCCGGGGTTGTCGGACCTCGGCCTGTAAGTTCGCACAAACCTGATGTGGGAGCGGGCTTGCTCGCGAAGAGGCCGTGTCAGTCGACATCATCGTTGACTGACACACTGCTTTCGCGAGCAAGCCCGCTCCCACAAGGGTTTTGTGGTGACAAGGGGATTTGTGGTGTCTAGGCGACTGCGGCGGTCTGTTTGTTGAGCGCTTTCGCCTCCAGCTCCCGCACCAACGGCAACACGCGCTTGCCGAAATACTCCACCTCTTCCTGGAAGTGCAGGAACCCCGCCAGCACCAGATCCACCCCCACTGCTTTCAACGCCACAATCCGCTCGGCAATCTGCTGCGGCGTGCCGATCAGGTTGGTCTTGAAGCCGTCGTTGTACTGCACCAGATCCTCAAACGTCGACTTGGCCCAGTTGCCTTCCCCTTCTGGCGACGCCCTGCCCGCCTGCTTCGCCGCATCACCGAACGCATTCACCGCTTCCGGGTCGGCCTGGTCGATGATTTGCGCCAGGACCGCGCGGGCTTCTTCTTCGGTGTCGCGGGCAATGACGAACGCGTTCACCCCAACCTTCACTGAATGATTGTTCGCCGCAGCTTTGGTCCGAATGTCATCGACCTGGGCCTTGATGCCTTCCGGGGTGTTGCCGTTGGTGAAGTACCAATCCGAGACTCGCGCCGCCATGTCCCGGGCTGCACGGGAGCTGCCGCCCTGGAAGATTTCCGGCTGGCCCAGTGGCTTGGGCTTGAGGCTGTAATTGTCGAAGCGGTAGAAATCGCCCCGGAAAGTGAAATTGTCCTGGCTCCAGATGCCCTTGAGCGAACGAATGAATTCTTCGGAACGGCGATAGCGTTCGTCGTGCTCCAGCCAGTGTTCGCCAATGGCCTGGAATTCGCCTTTGAACCAGCCGCTGACGATGTTCACTGCTACCCGGCCATTGGTGAGTTGATCGATGGTCGCCAGTTGTTTGGCCGCCAGCGCCGGTTGCCACGGGCCGGGCAAAATCGCGGCGATGACTTTGAGTGTGGTGGTGGCCGCCAGCAGCGCGTGGCTGAAGGCCACGGATTCATGCTGGAACTCGGCACCGTAACCAGCGGTGAAACGAATCTGGGTCAGGGCGTATTCGAACCCTGCCTCTTCGGCCAGTTGCGCCAGTTTGCGGTTGTAATCGATGCCCCAGTGGGTGCGCTGCTCGATCTTGCTGACCACCAGCCCGCCGCTGACGTTCGGTACCCAGTAGGCAAATTTGACGGCTTGCTGACTCATTGGCTTGTCCTCAGGACTGTTGGGAAGTCTTTGGACAAGAGCAGCAACCGTGCCAGCGCCGAATTGCGCGGGTGATACGGCAGTCTCAAGCCTGGCGAGATCCTTGTGGGAGCGGGCTTGCTCGCGAATGCGGAGTGTCAGCCAGCGAAGATGTTGAATGTCATGCCGCCTTCGCGAGCAAGCCCACTCCCACAGGGATTTGGCGGTGTCAGGGGCAATTTGCTGCTGCGCTGTTGGTGCAGCAACAGTTCAAACCACACCTGAATCCACAAACCTCCCGTAAACCATGGCCCGCAAGCTTCGGCATGGACCGTGCAATCGCCCCAGTCTCTACTGCCGATCCCAGGAACTGTGCCATGACCGAACACCAGGTAATCAATCCTCTCTCCACCGGTACTGACTATGAAGCGTTGGCGGCGCGATTCCGGCCGATCTTCCAGCGCATCGCCGCCGGTGCCGTTGAACGCGAACAGTCCCGCAACCTGCCCTACGAACCGATCCAGTGGCTCAAGGAAGCGGGTTTCGGCGCCGTACGCGTGCCCGTGGAATATGGCGGAGGCGGCGCATCGGTGCCGCAGTTGTTCGAACTGCTGATCGAACTGGCCGAAGCCGATTCCAACGTGCCCCAGGCCTTGCGCGGGCATTTCGCTTTCGCTGAAGACCGCCTCAACGCCGCACCCGGTCCGGCGCGGGACGTCTGGTTCAAACGCTTTGTCGCCGGTGACATCGTCGGTTGCGCCTGGACTGAAATCGGCAGCGTCACCATTGGTGATGTGGTCACCAAAGTTTCGCCCCACGGCGATCAATGGCGGCTCAATGGAGAGAAGTTCTACAGCACCGGCAGCATTTTTTCCGACTGGATCGACGTCTACGCCCAGCGCAGTGACACCGGTGGCGACGTGATTGCCGCCGTGCGCACCCGCCAGCCCGGCATTGTGCAGAGCGATGACTGGGACGGGTTCGGCCAGCGCACTACTGGCAGCGGGACTTCGCGGTTTGTCGATGCCGAAGTGGACGCTGAAAACATCATCGACTTCGCCACCCGCTTCAAATACCAGACTGCGTTCTATCAACTGGTGCTGCTGGCGACCCTGGCCGGTATCGGCCGCGCGGCGTTGCGCGATGTGGCGCAGCAGGTGCGCGAACGCAAACGCATCTACAGCCATGGCAATGCGCCGCATGTGAGTCAGGATGCGCAGGTGCAGCAAGTGGTCGGTGAGATTGCGGCGTTGGTGTATGCGGCCGAGGCCAGCGCTTTGAAGGCGGCGCAACCGGCGCAACGGGCTTATGAAGCGCGGTTTTCGGGCGATGACGCTTTAGAACAAGCGGCCAATGTCGCGGCGGAAATCGAATCGGCCACGGCTCAGGTGGTGGTGACCGAGCTGATTCAGCGCGCCACCAGTGAATTGTTCAATGCGTTGGGGGCTTCGGATATTCGCCAGGGGAAATCCCTTGATCGGCATTGGCGTAACGCGCGGACGGTGTCGTCGCACAATCCGGTGATCTACAAATCGCGGATTATTGGGGATTGGGTGGTTAACGGGACAGAGCCACCGTTTGTTTGGCAGATCGGGAATGGACCTGAGCGTAAGTGATGTGTCGTCAGGGATGACGCCTTCGCGAGCAAGCCCGCTCCCACATTTTGAAATGCGTTCCCCTGTGGGAGCGGGCTTGCTCGCGAAAGCGCCAGACGGGTCGCCGCAGAAGTTGGATGTGGGTAAGATGTGAGCCCTTCCCGCAGCCCACCTTCGGCGCCCCGCCGAATAAGCCGATTCCATGCCTTTCGAACTCAGCGTTGACCTCACCACCCTGGCCATTCTGGCCGTTGTCGCTTTCATTGCCGGTTTCATCGACGCCATCGCCGGCGGTGGTGGCTTGCTCACCACCCCGGCGCTGCTGACCGCCGGCTTGCCGCCGCACCTGGTGCTCGGCACTAACAAGTTGAGTTCGACCTTCGGCTCGGCCACCGCCAGTTTCACGTTCTACCGCCGCAAGCTGTTCCATCCCAAGCAGTGGGTCCACGCCATCATCGGCACGTTGGTTGGCGCGCTGACCGGTGCGGTAGTCGCCCACTACCTGCCCGCCGAATGGCTGAACAAGATGCTGCCGGTGATCGTCTTCGCCTGCGGCGTGTACCTGTTGTTCGGTGGCACGCCGAAAGCGCCGCTGGACAGCAACGCACCGATCAAGAAAAAGTGGCAATCGACCCAAGGCTTCAGCCTCGGCTTCTACGACGGCGTGGCCGGTCCCGGCACGGGTGCGTTCTGGACCGTCAGCAGCATGCTCATGTACCCCATCGACCTGGTGAAGGCCAGCGGCGTGGCCCGCAGCATGAACTTCGTCAGCAACATTGCGGCGCTGTCGGTGTTCGTGTTTTCCGGGCAGGTGGACTGGATCATCGGCCTGAGCATGGGCCTGTCGGTGATGGTTGGCGCGTTCTTCGGCGCTCGCTCCGCCATCAGCGGCGGAGCGAAGTTCATTCGCCCGGTGTTCATCACCGTGGTGCTGGGTTTGACCGTTCGCCTAGCCTGGCAGCACTGGTTCAGCGTGGCCTAAGCGCCGCGCCAGGTAGACATCGATCAGGTAACGGGCAATCGAGCGCGATGCCGGCAACGGCGGCATCGCGTGGATGTTGAACCACTGGGCGTCTTCGATCTCGTCTTCCTGACAGACGATCTCGCCACCCGCATATTCCGCGTGGAAACCCAGCATCATCGAATGCGGGAACGGCCAGCACTGGCTGCCCATGTACTGGATGTTCTTGACCTCGATCTGCACCTCTTCGCGGACCTCGCGAATCAGGCAATCCTCGGCCGACTCGCCCGGCTCGGCAAACCCCGCCAAGGTGCTGTAGACACCGGTGACGAAACGCGGTGAACGCGCCAGCAGCACTTCATCGCCACGGGTCACCAGCACGATCATGCTCGGCGAAATCCGCGGGTAATAACGGATATCGCACGGCTCGCAGTACATCGCCCGCTCACGGGGAACCTGATGCGTCGCTTGCCCGCAGTTACCGCAAAAACGGTGCTCGCGGTACCAGGTGCCGATCTGCGCGGCGTAACCGAGCACCTTGTAGACGGTGTGATCGCCTTCCAGCATGAACGCTCGCAGGCCCTTCCAGTTGCAGCCCGGTACTTCGCCGGGGCTGCGCAATTCCAGCAGGTAGACCGGCTCGCCATCGAGGTGGCCGATGCCGTGTTCGGCAAGGATCGACAGGTCCTGGCGCT
This sequence comes from Pseudomonas sp. NPDC096950, assembly GCF_044762525.1. Taxonomy (NCBI): domain Bacteria; kingdom Pseudomonadati; phylum Pseudomonadota; class Gammaproteobacteria; order Pseudomonadales; family Pseudomonadaceae; genus Pseudomonas; species Pseudomonas sp. NPDC096950. The sequence goes on from NZ_JBIWEL010000013.1 coordinate 71,149, forward strand.
TGAGCCATTCCCGGGGGAACAGCGCGCCGTTGTCATCGAACAGAAAGCCTTCAGGGCTGCGTGCCACGGCCCAGCCGCCGGGTTGATCGGTGTCCAGTACTGCGGTGGTCCAGCGTGAAATCATGGTTAATCAGTCCAGAAATTCGGGTTTCTGTTTGCTCATATGGGCGGCCATGGCCACGCGCAAATCGGTGGATTGCAGCATGGCGGCGTTCCAGGTGGCGACGTATTCGAGGCCGTCGTCGATGCGATGGTCGCGCATGTAGCTGATCATCTCTTTGGTGCCGGTGATAGCGATCGGCGACTTGCCGGCGATCTCGCGGGCAATGCCCATCACGCCGTCGAGCAGGCTGTCACGGTCGCTGTAGACCCGATTGACCAGGCCCATGCCGCGCGCTTCCTCGGCCCCAAAGTTGCGACCAGTGTAAGCCAGTTCACGCAGCATGCCGTCACCGATGATCCGCGGCAAGCGTTGCAGTGTGCCGACGTCGGCCGCCATGCCGATGTCGATTTCCTTGATCGAGAATTGCGCGTCTTCAGCGGCGTAGCGCATGTCGCACGCGGCGATCAGGTCGATAGCGCCGCCCAGGCAGTAACCCTGGATCGCTGCAAGCACCGGTTTGCGGCAGTTGTCGACGGCATTGAACGAGGCTTGCAGGGCGAGGATCTTGCGCCGCAGCAGGCGCGCATTGCGCCCGACGTCCTTGCCCAGTTCATTGGCCACACCGGCGAGCATCATCAGGTCGATACCCGAGGAAAAGTGCTTGCCGGCACCGCTCAGGACCACCACCCGCACTTCGTCGGTGTCGTCGATCCATTGGAAAATCTCGATGATCTCGCTCCAGAACGCGGCGTTCATCGAGTTGATCTTTTCCGGGCGGTTGATCTGCACATGGGCGATTTTGTCGGCGAGTTCGACGGTGAACGCGGTGTACTGAGACATGGCAGTGATCCTTTACCGGGCAGAAAATGAGGCCCGAACTATAACAAGGCATCGCTGTGGGGAGTAAGGCAGTGGTTCGGCCAAATGCGGGACTCGCTTATGGTTTTGTGTTGTCTGGCCTGGCCCCTTCGCGAGCAGGCTCGCTCCCACATTTGGAATGCATTCCCCTGTGGGAGCGAGCCTGCTCGCGAATATCCGCAACACCGCACATCTAACCGCCCTTCACCGCCACAAACGCCGCCGTCACATAAGGCACAGTAATCACATCCTTACCCCGCAACTCCGGCTCACTTTCAATCAACGCTTTCATCTGCGCATCCACCGCATCCCGCTGCGCCTGGGGCAACGCCGCGATAAAACTGGTGGACCTCACCCGATTGAAAATCACATCCTCCGGCGACCCTGTATGCCCATGGCCGAAATGCTGAGCCTGCAACGGCCCGAATGCCTTGTGCGGAAACGCCAGGCGCCAGGCTCCGGTGTAGTAGCGCGGGGTATCGCCTTCCAGGGCGTTGACGATCGCGTCCAGCTTCGGTACCCAACTCACTCGGGTATCGCGCAGGTTCCACACCAGGCCCAACTTGCCGCCCGGTTTGAGCACCCGGGCGATTTCGCTGAGGGCTTCGGGGCTGGCGAACCAGTGAAAGGCCTGGGCGCAGATCACCACGTCCACCGAGGCATTCGGCAGCGGCAAATCGGTGGCGGTGCCGCCGACCGCCAAGACGTCGGGATAAGCGGCGGACAACTTGTCGAGCATCTCTGGCACCGGCTCGACGGCAATCACCTGCGCCCCGGTAGCCACCAGGCGTCCAGTGAACTTGCCGGTGCCGGCACCGAGGTCGATCACGGTTTTGTCGTCATTGAGCCCCAACGTGCCAGTCAGCCACTCGGCGACTTGCGGCGGATAATCCGGGCGGCCGCGCACGTAGGTGTCGGCCCCGGTTTTGTAGCCATCGGCGGCAGCATGGTGAATGTGTTCTCTCATGGCAGTTCTCCCGATCCACAGCGATGATTGCGAGCATAGCGTCTGGACCTGAACGGCCCCTGCAAAGATCTCAAGAAAGAAATGAATAATTGTTCACACAGCGGTGTTCACTTGCCACCGCCCATGAGGATTACCCATGAACCGCCTGAACGCCGATTCGCCGACCCGTTACGACCGCCTTACTATGAGCCTGCATTGGCTGACCGCCGCGCTGGTCATTTTCATGTTCGCCAGCGCGCAAATCTGGGAACAACTGGCCAAAGGCACGCCGCTGCGCAAGGGTTTGCAGTCGGTGCACATTTCCTGCGGGATTTTGCTGGCGGTGATTGTCATCGGTCGGCTGCTCTGGCGCCTGTCCAGCGGTCGTCGTTTGCCGCCGGCCAATCGAGGTGTGATGAACATTGCGGCGAAAACCGCGCATCTGGCGCTGTATCTGCTGCTGTTGAGCCAGATTGTGCTGGGTTTTCTGTTTCGCTGGGCCCAGGCCGAACCGTTCAACTTCTTCGGCCTGTTTGATGTCCCAACCTTGATGACCTTTGATAAAAGCATGAGGTCGGTATTCGGCGGCCTGCATGAAAACGTGGCTTGGGCCATTGTGATTCTGGCGGGGCTGCACGCGGTGATGGCACTGGTTCATCATTACGGCCTGCGGGACGGTACATTGCGCCGGATGCTGCCGGGGCGCGATACAAACTGAAGCGAATAAAACACCGGGGCCGGGTGTTCTATGGATATCTGCCCCCGAATGCTGTTTTCCCTGTAAATGGAGTTTCGCAAATGCAAATCCGTTTCGCGGTGTTCACCGCCCCGCTGCTGCTGGTCGCGGCGTTATCGAGTTCGATGGCGTTTGCCAATGGTGACGACGACGCGCCGGCCAAACCCAATTGCCCCAAAGGCCAGGTGTTCGACAGCAAGTCGAACAAGTGCGTGCTGCAAACCAGCAGCCTGGTGCCGGACGCCGATCGCACCGACTACGCCTATCGCCTGGCCAAGGACGGGCGTTACGAAGAAGCCCTCGCCCTGCTCGATACGCTGAAAAATCCAAACACCGCCAAAGCGCTCAACTATCGCGGCTACGCCACGCGTAAACTAGGCCGCACCGACGAAGGCATCGGCTATTACCTGCAATCGGTCAAACTCGACCCGCAGTATGCGCAAGTGCGCGAATACCTCGGCGAGGCGTATGTGATCAAAGGTCGGCTGGACCTGGCCCAGGAACAGTTGCAGCACATCAAATCGATCTGCGGCAGCACCTGCGAGGAATACCAGGACCTGGCCGAAGCCATCAACGACTCATCGAAAACCTGACACACCGAATGGATGGAGGTCGCTATCGCCAGCGATCAGGCAATACGAGCAGAGTTGGGCCAGCATCTGGCGCGGTTATGGCGCTACGGCTTGCTGCTGTCCCGACAACGGCATGTGGCTGAAGACTTGGTCCAGGCCACCTGCGTGCGTGCGTTGGAGCGGGCCGGGCAATACGAGCCCGGCACCCGCATGGACCGCTGGCTGCTGAGCATCTTGCACTCGATCTGGCTCAACGAAGTGCGGGCCCGGCGCGTGCGTCTGGGCCAGGGCCTGGTGAATGCCGACGAGGCGCTGTCGTTCGACGGCGAGCACGCGGCACAAACCCATGTGCTGGCCGCGCAGGTGATCCGGCGGGTCGATGCGCTGCCCGAAACCCAGCGTGAAACGGTGTACCTGGCCTATGTCGAAGGCTTGTCCTACCGCGAAGTGGCCGATGTGCTGCAGGTGCCCATCGGCACGGTCATGAGCCGACTGGCCACCGCGCGCCTGAAACTCGCGGAGTACCCGCCCCTGCATGCCGTACCGAACCCAACCACGGGAGAACGTCGATGAACGACCACTCACGACCGACAATACCGTCGGATGAACAGTTGGTGGCCTACCTCGACGACCAGCTCGACACCGAGCAGCGCACTGAAATCGACGCCGCCATCAACGAAGACCCGACACTCAGCCTGCGCCTGCAATGGCTGGCCCGCAGCAACCTGCCGTTCAAGGCCGCCTACGACGAACTGGGTCAGCAAGCGCCGCTGGATCGCCTGCAAGCGATGCTCGACACCTTGCCCAGCCCTGCCCGTCCGGCCCTGAACCGGCGCTGGTTCCTCGCGGCGGCTGCCGGTCTGGTGCTGAGCAGTGTGGTGGCGGACCGGTTGTTCCTCGGCTGGCAGTCGAGCCAGCAGAAAAGCAACTGGCGTGGGCTGGTGGCCGACTATATGTCGCTCTACGTGCCGCAAACCCTGGAGCATTTACCCAGCGACGAGTCGACCCAGCGCGCGCAATTGCGCACCATCGACAGCCGTTTGGGCCTGAACCTCGCGCCGGCAAAACTGGCCTTGCCGCGCCTGGAGCTAAAGCGTGCGCAAATCCTCGAATACGACGGCGTGCCCATCGCCCAGATTACCTACCTCGACCCGACCCACGGCCCGATGGCGCTGTGTGTCACCCGCTCCAACAAGGGCAGCCGGCCGTTTGCCCAGGAACGCCGACACAACATGAACGTCGTGTACTGGGCGGACATGGAGCACGCCTGGATGCTGATCGGGCACAGCTCCATGGCGGATCTTGAGGACATGGCCAAGGTTTTAAGAGGTCGGCTGAGCGCATAACCGGAATCCTCACTATGCTTGGCACCTGACTTCCAAGGAGGAACCCACCCATGCCACATCCCTCGCTCCACCCTTCCCGCACGGCCCTGCTGGTGATCGACGTGCAGAACGACTTCATCCCCGGCGGCCAACTGGCGGTGCCCGAAGGCGACGTGATCGTGCCCTTGATCAATCGCCTCGGCGGCCAGTTCAAACAGGTGGTCATTGCCCAGGACTGGCATCCGGCCGAGCATGCCTCGTTTGCCTCTAGCCACCCGCATCGCAAACCCTACGATGTGATTCAACTGCCCTACGGCAAGCAGACGCTGTGGCCAGAGCATTGCGTGCGCGGCACTCACGGCGCCGAGTTGCATGCGGAGCTGGATTTGCCCCATGCGCAACTGATCATCCGCAAGGGCTGCAATCCGGATATCGACAGTTATTCGGCGTTTCTGGAGGCCGATCGCACGACCACCACCGGATTGGCCGGGTACTTGAAGGAACGGGGAATCGACACGGTTTACCTGGTCGGACTGGCGCTGGATTTTTGCGTGATGTTTTCGGCGCTGGATGCGCGGGCGGCGGGGTTCAATGCGTTTGTGGTGCTGGATGCGTGCCGGGCGATTGATCTGGATGGCTCGCTGACGGCGGCGATTGAGCGGATGCAGGTGGCTGGTGTTGGATTGATTCAATCCCCGGCGATACTCGCCTGACACTGCACGATCTGTAGCAGCTGGCGGAGCCTGCGTTCGGCTGCGAAGCAGTCGTAAAATCATGCGGCGCGGTGCTTCAGGAAGACCGTATGCTCAGGTTTGGCGACTGCTGCGCAGCCGAACGCAGGCTTCGCCAGCTGCTACAGAAGCGATGAGCGCCCTGTGTCAGGCGGGTGTCGGCAACCACAACCTGAAACGCGCCCCACCCAACGGCGAAGCCTCAACCGTCAGCGTCCCGCCCTGGGCTTCGAGGGCGCGGCGGCTGATTGCCAATCCGAGGCCGAAACCACCCGTAGCCCGATCCCGACTCCGATCCAACCGATAAAACGGCTCAAATATCCGCTCCCGCTCGTCCTCCGGAATACCGATCCCGTCGTCATCCACCCAGATCTCGCAGCCCTTCGGGCACACCTGCACGCCAATCTGAATGCGTTTCTCGCAGTAGCGCATCGCATTGCGCAGCAGGTTTTGCAGGGCACGCGCGGTCAGGCGTGGATCAAGGGTGAAGCGCTCAAGCTGACCATGCAGCAGCACATCGATGACGATTTCCGGCGATTCCAGTTCTTCATCAACACTGCCGAGAATGCTGTCGATGAATTCATCCAGCGACACTTCAACCCGCTCCGGCAACCGTGCCGGGTTTTGCAGGCGGCTGTAGGACAGCAATTCCAGCACCAACTCATCCAGCTCACGAATGTGCGCAACCAGGCCTTGCAGGCGTTCGCGGCTCGGCGCCGGCATGTCGTCGGAGAGCGCCAGGGCCAGGCCGAAATCCAGGCGGGTCAGCGGCGTACGCAGTTCGTGGGACACCGCGTTGAGCAAGTCCCGTTGCTGGTTGAGGAGGTTTTCGATGTCACCGGCCATGGTGTCGAACACATTGGCCAAGCTGCCAATGTTTGAGCTTTGGGAGATCTGCGTGCGTTCACTCAAGTGACCTTTGCCGAAGCGTTCGGCGGTACCCTTGAGCCGTTCGAGGTCGCGCCAGTGCGGTCGCAACCACAGCAAGAGGCACGCGAGCATGGTCGCGCCGATCAGCACGTTGATGCTCCAGTACAACAGATTGACGTCCAGCGGGTCCGGCGGCACCACCATTTGCACCACCGTCCGCTCGTTCAACGGTGCCACCGCCAGGGTGCGCCAGCCCCAGTCGCCGATGCGCACGACGTTCTCGCCGCGCTGCAAGCGTTCACGCTCATCGAGGGTGAAATCGGCGTCATTGTTGCCGCTCAGCACGATGTGCAGCGGCTGGAATTCCTTGTCCATTTCCGCCGCCAGCGCCGGCCACTGCGCCTCTGGGATCCCGTGAAACTGTTTGACGATCAAGGTCTGCAAGCCACGGGAGTAATCGAGGTTGTAGGTGACAAAGCGTTCATGGAACAGCTTGATCACCACATCCGGCACCAGGTAGATCGCCGCGCTATAGGAAACGATCGTCACCAGGTACAGGCGAAAGAGGATTCTGAACATCGACTCAGCATTCCCACTCGGAGCGGCTGAACAAGTAGCCCTTGCCCCACACGGTCTTGATCTTGCGCGCCTCACCGGCGTGGTCGTCGAACTTACGGCGCAGCTTGGAAATCGCCACGTCCACCGAGCGATCGGTGCCGTTGAATTCGATGCCGCGCAGGCGTTGCAGGATCTGGTCGCGGCTCAGCACTTCGCCGGCATGTCGGGCCAGCACCACCAGCAGGTTGTATTCGCCGCTGGACAGTTCCACCAATTGCTCGCGCCAGGTCACGGTGCGCTCGGACAGGTCGATGCACAGGTTGCCCATCAGGATGCGGTCGTTGGCGGTCTGCGGTTCGCCGAGGCTGCTGCGGCGCAACAAGGTGCGGACCCGGGCCAGCAGGACGCGCGGCTCGCAGGGCTTGGTGACATAGTCGTCGGCGCCCATTTCCAGGCCCAGAACCTGGTCGTGGCTGTCGTCACGGGCGGTGAGCATCAGGATCGGCAGCGTGGCCGAGTCGGTCCTGAGCAAGCGGCAGACTTGCAGGCCGTCGAGCCCCGGCAGCATCAGGTCGAGGATCACCAGGTCCGGCGGATTGACCCGCGCGCGTTCGCGCACATGATCGCCGCGGCTGATCACGCTGACGGAATAGCCGTTGCGTTCCAGGTAGCTGGAAATCAGTTCGGAGAGCGCGGTGTCGTCTTCGACCAGGAGGATGTTGGGCATGGGGTGTTTCCAAAAAGTGCGGTGGCGTTTGGTAGACCGCTTTCGCGAGCATGCCCGCTCCCACAATGGATTGGCTGTGAACACAGGTTTTGTGAACAGCGCCGATCAACTGTGGGAGCGGGCTTGCTCGCGAAAGCGGCATAACAGTCGCAAAAGTAATCAAGCGCCAAAGGATATACGCCCTCGCTCGTCTAAGAGTAAAACCCTTACACAATTTCACACAGCGCCTACAAAGCTTCACCGCTACCCTCGTCGCCTCCCCGTAGGATGCTGGGGGTCATTATTGGGGTAACTACATGTCAAAGAATCTGCTTGCCACGCTCAGCCTGCTTGCACTGGCGTTGACACTGAGCGCTTGTGACAAGTCCTCGACCGCCGAAGAAGCGGCGCCGCTGGCCACCGTGCGGGTCGAAACCATCGAAGCGCGGCCTCTGTCGATCAGCAGCGAACTCAGCGGGCGCATCGCCGCGCCACGGATTGCCGAAGTCCGCGCCCGGGTGGCCGGTGTCGTGCTGCAGCGTACTTTCCGCGAAGGCAGCGACGTGAAACAGGGCGACGTACTGTTTCGCATCGACCCGGCGCCATTCAAGGCCGACCTGGACAGCGCCGAAGCGGCGTTGCGCAAGGCCGAAGCCAACGCGTTCCAGGCCAAGCTGCAAGAGCAGCGCTATTCGCAGTTGATCGAAGGCAATGCCATCAGCGGCCAGGACTACGACAACGCCCGGGCCAATGCCCGGCAAACCGCCGCTGAAGTGTCCGCCAACAAGGCCGCCGTGGCGCGGGCGAAGCTGAACCTGGGTTACGCCACCGTCACCGCGCCGATTTCCGGACGCGTCGGCCGTGCCCTGGTCACCGAAGGCGCGCTGGTCGGACAGAACGAAACCACGCCGCTGGCGTTGATCCAGCAACTGAACCCGATCCACGCTGACCTGACCCAGTCGACCCGTGAACTCAACGACCTGCGCCGGGCCTTCCGCTCCGGACAATTGCAGCAGGTAGGCCAGGATCAGGCCAAGGCCACGTTGATCCAGGATGACGGCAGCCTTTACCCGCTGCCGGGCAAGCTGCTGTTCGCAGAGATTTCCGTAGATCCCGGCACCGGGCAGATCATCCTGCGCAGCGAATTCCCCAACCCGGACCTCGACTTGTTGCCCGGCAGCTTCGTGCGGGTGCGCATCGAGCAAGCGGTCAACCAGCAAGGCATCAGCGTGCCGCAACGGGCGATCCAGCGTGACAGCGCCGGCGTTGCCCAAGTGCTGCTGCTCGACGCCGATCAGCGTGTAGGCCTGCAACCGGTGCAATTGGGCGCGGTGCAGAACGATCGCTGGATCGTCAGCGGCGGCCTCAAGCCCGGCGACCGTATCGTCACCGAAGGCCTGCAACACGCCAAGCCCGGCGAGAAAGTCCAGATCGACGACACCCCTCTTCCACTTGCCCAGGTTTCTGGTCAGTAAGCAGGACGCTTTTTTATGCCGCAGTTCTTTATCGACCGCCCGGTGTTTGCCTGGGTGGTCGCGTTGTTCATCCTGCTGGCCGGTGCCCTGGCCATTCCGCAGTTGCCGGTGGCGCAGTACCCCGATGTCGCGCCGCCGCAGATCGAAATCAACGCCACGTACCCTGGTGCCTCGGCGCAAACCATCGACGAAAGCGTGGTCAGCCTGATCGAGGAAGAGCTCAACGGCGCCGATCACCTGCTGTATTTCGAATCCCAAAGCAGCCTCGGTAGCGCCACCATCAAGGCCACGTTCCAACCGGGCACCAACCCGGAAATGGCCCAGGTGGACGTGCAAAACCGTCTTAAAGTTATCGAGTCGCGCCTGCCCCAATCTGTGAACCAACAGGGGTTGTCGGTGGAGAAAGTCTCCTCGGGTTTCCTGTTGCTGATCACCCTGACCTCCAACGACGGCAAGCTCGACGACGTGGCGCTCAGCGATTACCTGGCGCGCAACGTGATGAACGAGATCAAGCGCTTGGACGGCGTCGGCAAAGCGCAACTGTATGGCGCCGAACGGGCCATGCGGATCTGGATCGACCCGCGCAAGCTGATTGGCTTCAACCTCACACCTGCCGATGTGAACGCCGCCATCGTCGCGCAGAACGCCCAGGTGTCCGCCGGCAGCATCGGCGACTTGCCAACCCGCAGCACCCAGGAAATCACTGCGACCATCGTGGTGAAGGGCCAGTTGTCGACGCCGGAAGAATTCGCCGACATCGTGCTCAAGGCCAATGCCGACGGTTCCACGGTGCGCATCAAGGATGTGGCGCGGGTCGAGATCGGCAGCCAGGAATACCAGTTCGGCACCCGCCTGAACGGCAAGCCGTCCACCGCCGTCGGCGTGCAGTTGTCGCCGGGGGCCAATGCCCTGAGCACCGCCACCGCCGTGCGGGCGAAGATGGATGAACTGTCGCGCTACTTCCCGGCCAACGTCGAATACAAGATCCCGTACGACACGTCGCCGTTCGTGAAGGTTTCGATCACCAAAGTGGTCTACACCCTCGGCGAGGCGATGTTGCTGGTGTTTGCGGTGATGTTCCTGTTCCTGCAAAACATCCGCTATACGCTGATCCCGACCCTGGTGGTTCCGGTAGCGTTGATGGGCACCTTTGCGACCATGCTCGCGCTGGGTTTCTCGATCAACGTGCTGACCATGTTCGGCATGGTGCTGGCCATCGGCATTCTGGTGGACGACGCGATTGTGGTGGTGGAGAACGTCGAGCGGATCATGGTTTCCGAGGGGCTGTCGCCCAAGGAAGCCACGCGCAAGGCGATGAAACAGATCACCGGCGCGATCATCGGCATCACCCTGGTGCTGGTGGCGGTGTTTATTCCGATGGCGTTCATGCAGGGTTCGGTCGGGGTCATTTACCAGCAGTTCTCGCTGTCCATGGCCACCTCCATCCTGTTCTCGGCGTTCCTCGCCCTGACCTTGACGCCCGCGCTGTGCGCCACGCTGCTCAAGCCGATCGCCAAGGGCGAGCACCACGAAAAGGGTGGTTTCTTCGGCTGGTTCAACCGCCGCTTCGAACAACTGACCGTGCGTTATCAGGGCTGGGTCGCCTATGCGCTGAAACGCACCGGGCGTTACCTGTTGATCTACGGCGTGCTGCTGATCGGGCTGGGCCTGTGTTTCAGTCGCCTGCCCTCCTCGTTCCTGCCGGTGGAAGACCAGGGTTACACCATCACCGACATTCAACTGCCGCCGGGCGCGAGCAAGAACCGCACGGTGCAAGTGGTCGAGCAGATCGAAAAGCACAACGCCAAGGAGCCCGGCGTCGGTGACAGCACGGTGATTCTCGGTTTCAGCTTCTCCGGCAGCGGGCAGAACGCGGCACTGGCGTTTACCACGTTGAAGGATTGGTCCGAGCGCAGCAGCGATGACTCGGCCAGCTCGATCGCCGACCGCGCCAACATCGCCCTGAGCCAGATCAAGGACGCCATGGTGTTCGCCGTGTTGCCGCCTCCGGTGGATGGCCTCGGCACCTCCAGTGGTTTCGAGTTCCGTTTGCAGGATCGCGGCGGCCTCGGCCATGCCACACTGATGCAGGCGCGCACGCAGTTGCTGGCGGCGGCGGAGAAAAGTCCGATCCTGATGAACGTGCGCGAAAGCGCCCTGGCCGAAGCGCCGCAAGTGCAACTGGAAGTCGACCGTAAACAGGCCAACGCGCTGGGGGTTTCGTTTGCCGATGTTGGTAGCGTGTTGTCCACGGCGGTCGGCTCGGCCTACATCAATGACTTCCCCAATCAGGGGCGGATGCAACGCGTGGTGGTTCAGGCCGAAGGCGACCAGCGCAGTCAGGTCGAGGATCTGCTGAAGATCAACGTACGCAACAGCGCAGGGAAAATGGTGCCACTGTCGGCCTTCGTTCAGGCCAAGTGGACCCAGGGCCCGGCGCAGTTGACCCGCTACAACGGCTACCCGGCCATCAGCATTTCCGGCGAACCCAAACCGGGCCACAGCACCGGCGAAGCCATGGCGGAGATCGAGCGGCTGGTAGCGCAAGGCCCGGCGGGATTGGGTCAGGAATGGACGGGGTTGTCGCTGCAGGAGCGTTTGTCCGGCAGTCAGGCGCCGATTCTGCTCGGGTTGTCGCTGCTGATCGTGTTCCTGTGCCTGGCGGCGTTGTATGAGAGCTGGTCGATTCCGACTTCGGTGTTGCTGGTGGTGCCGCTCGGCGTGCTCGGCGCGGTGCTGGCGGTGACCTTGCGCGGGATGCCTAACGACGTGTTCTTCAAGGTCGGGCTGATCACCATCATCGGTCTGTCGGCGAAGAATGCGATCCTGATCATCGAATTCGCCAAGAGCCTGTACGACGAAGGCCACGACCTGATCGACGCCACGCTGCAAGCTGCGCGCCTGCGGTTGCGGCCGATTGTCATGACGTCGCTGGCGTTCATCCTCGGCGTGGTGCCCCTGGCGATTGCCACCGGGGCCAGCTCGGCGAGCCAGCAAGCCATTGGCACCGGGGTGATCGGCGGGATGATCACCGCGACATTGGCGGTGCTGTTTGTGCCGGTGTTTTTTGTGGTGGTGATGAAACTGGTGGGCAAGCGCCACAAAGACATCTAAGCCACACCACGGAACCCTGTGGGAGCGGACTTGCTCGCGAATGCGGTGTGTCAGGCAAATAAGTGCTGACTGACACGACCCCTTCGCGAGCAAGCCCGCTCCCACATTGGATCGCGTCGTTATCTCGTCTGTGGTCATAACCCGCCCCGCTGGGCTAAGGTGTTGCAAAGCCCTGACCCATCGAGCCTCCATGCCCCTCCTCGCCCGCACCCACCCTCGCCTGTCCGCCGCTGCCACGCTCGGCATCGCAGTGGGCATTCTGGCTCCGGCCGATTCGATCATCAGCAAAATCCTCATCGGCTGGAACGCCGGGGTCTGGACTTACCTGATCCTGATGTTCTGGCTCGCCGCCCGCGCCAAGGCCCCGGACGTCAAGCGTATCGCCGAGGTCGAAGACGAAAACGCCGGGCTGGTGTTGTTCGTGGTGTGCATCGCGGCGATTGCCAGTCTCGCGACCATCACCTTCGAACTGGCCGGCAGCAAAGACCTGGAAACCTCGCGCAAGCTGCTGCATTACGCCTTCACCGCCGCCACCGTGATTGGCTCATGGCTGCTGATCGGGGTGATTTTCTGCGTGCACTACGCCCGCCTGTTCTACACCTGGGACGGCAAGGAACCGGCATTGCGTTTCGCCGAAGGCCTGACCACCCCCAATTACTGGGACTTCCTGTACTTCTCGTTCACCATCGGCGTGGCCGTGCAGACGGCGGATGTCGGCGTGGCTACCCGGGGTATTCGCAAGATTGTGCTGGCGCAATCGTTGATCGGTTTTCTGTTCAACACGGCGATTCTCGGGTTTTCGATCAACATCGCCGCCGGACTTTTCAGCTGAACGCTGCACAAACGTTCTAGGCAACCATCGTAGAGCGGGCGTTAAATAAGTCGGCAATCCGTCTCACAGGTGCAGCATGAGCCCGCATAACTGGATCGACCTGGCCCAGGACGCCGACACCGGCATCGAGACCCTGCGCGCGCATTTCGAGGGCCACGCCTACGACCCGCATTGGCACGACAGTTACCTGGTGGGCGTCACCGAGCAAGGCGTGCAGCAATTCAACTGCCGCCGGGCCCGACACCAAAGCACGCCGGGCAAGGTGTTCCTGCTGGAACCCGGCGACATCCATGACGGCGAAGCGCCCAACGCGGACGGCTTCACCTACCGCATGCTCTACCTCGATCCGCATTGGCTGGAGCGGGAATTGGTCGAGTTGTTCGAAGACGCCCCACTCAACAGCCAATTGAGCTTCGCCAACACCCTGACCAGCGACCCGCAACTGGCCCAGGCCACCAGCCTGGCGTTCCAGACCTTGCACGGTGGCGAACTGAAGATCGTCCGTCAGACCGCCCTCGACGGCTTGCTTGAACACCTGACCCGCCATCTGCACTGGCGCACCCGCTACGGCGAAGACCCGCGCCTGCCACTGGTGGCGCAAAAGGCCCGGGAATACCTGCACGCCAACGCGCATCTCGACATTGGCCTCGATCAGCTGGCCGCCGCTACCGGCGTGGATCGCTTCCGCCTGACCCGTGCATTCAAGGCTGCCTACGGTCTGGCGCCCCACGCCTATCTGGTGCAACTGCGCCTCTCCAAGGCCCGGCGCATGCTCGCCAGCGGCTTTCAGCCGGCGGCGGTGGCGATGGAGTTGGGGTTTGCCGATCAGAGTCACTTGGGGCGCTGGTTTGTCCGGGCTTATGGGCTGACGCCAGCGATGTACCGCAAGCGCTGCTCAAATCTTCCAGACGCGTGACCCTCGGCTTGTGAAGATCGAAGCCATCGATCATTCAATGGAGCTCAAGGTCATGTTGTCCACCTTCCCCACCCTGTTACCGTTTTTGTTGTTTGCGTTTGTCGCGTCCATTACCCCGGGGCCGACCAATATTCTGGTGCTCAGCAATAGCGCTCGTTATGGATTCAGGGCTGCGTTGCCGATTGTTTTTGGTGCGTGCGCCGGTGCGGCGACCCTCGTTTTGCTGGTGGGATGTGGACTCGGAGAGACGTTCAATCGATTTCCCTTGCTGCGTAGTTTCCTGCAATGGGGAGGCGTGGTTTGGTTGAGCTACCTGGCTTGGCAAATCTATCAGGCACCTGCCAAGGCTTTTGAGCTCGACACCCAAGCCAGCAATGATCCGCGCTTGGGTTTATGGGGCGCGGCCTGCCTGCAATTGATCAATCCCAAAACATGGACGATGGCACTGGCGGTGGTGAGTGTGTTTGCCGTGAGAGGGGATCAACAGATGATTCATACGCTGTTCTTATCGATATTGTTTTTCTTGGTGTCCATTCCTTGCCTCGGACTATGGGCAGCGTTGGGCAGTGGTTCAGTTCGGCTTCTTGAGTCACCCAAAGCCGTTCGTCGCTTCAATCGCTGTCTAGCTTTACTGCTGCTGGGATCTGCCTGGCTCAGCGTGATCGTAGGATCTCGATAAAACGCTTATTTCATATAAATTATTGCTATTAAACAACGCTCTGAACACAAAGCAAGTTTCACAAATACGTAGGCCTGTAAACTGTAAACTATGACAGTTTACAGCCTCCTTGAATCGCGATTTGATGGCACTACCCATAGCTCGGAGAGAACTCTGGGGCCACCGTTCCTCTTGCGATATTAATTGTGGAGACTCTATTCATGAGCGCAGCACAGAAACTAGACTTTTCTCAAGCACGGAAATCCGTGCTCAATAACTCTTTCAGCGCATCGATCGACAGAAACATACCGATCCATTTTAATGCGACTTTCTCCCGGATCGATTACCCCCAGGAAGGTGAACCTCCGCGCTGGACCATTGAGGCGCGTTACCGAGACAGTCAGAGCAATCATATCAAGTCGATTCGAATCATCTTCTTCAAAGACCCTGTTGATGATGCGCCTCACAAAGTGACGGATGACTTCAAGATCATTTACGCCAACACGGAAGAAGACCCGCCATCAGAGTACTCGGCAACATTAGCGATGATTTCCATTTCATTCAACTCCGCCAACCAGACCATCAAAGGCGAAATCAGTGCAACGGTCACGGACGGACTGGTCGATCCGAGGTTTCATGACGTTAATGCTGAATTCGATCTTGTAGCGCAGTAGCAAACCAACCTTGATCAAGCTTCCATGGAGTAACGGCCCATAAAAAAGGAAGCGTAAGCTTCCTTTTTTATATTGCGGCGCGAGTCAATCAACTAGAAGTTAACACTGAAGCCAGCACTGACATTGTAGTCTTGATTAACTGTTTTACTTCGGCTCGACCCACCCTCAACGAACAGTTGAACTCCTCGCGGCAACGCCCAATTGACGCCTCCCGCCCATTCCACACTGGTCGTCGAGCTGTCGTTATTAAAATTGCTATCGTTGACGCTAACTTCGTTGTTTTTTATGAACTCATGGCCAACAGCGACGCGCAGGCGAGGTTGTAATTTCTGACCGTTACCCAGGTCGATCTCTCTGCCCGCATACAACCCACCCTTCGCTACCAGTGAACGAGTCAACTCACTGTCTACATCAAGACCATTGTCCAGCGTGTAGTGATCGCCCGACACAACGGCGGCGCTCACTTGGGCAAAAGGAGCCCAAAAGAATCCATTGCCAAACTCGCTTTGCTTACCGATTTCGAGTGACCCGCTCAGGCCATAGTTATCGTAGCCGCCTCGAGTACGAACGCCATCACTCATGCTGACTTTGAGATCATTGTCGAAGCGATTGATTTTGGTAACGGCATCCACGTAAAAACCGCTTTGAGCGTCAAATTTTGTAGCGTATGCGCCTACAGAATAACTATCGACCGTACCTGAACTGCCACGCTTCAAGTCCAGGCTGGTTTTGCTGTAGCCGACCATCCCGCCGACCAACCAGTCACTGTCTCCCAACGCTGTATCGGCCCCGATGACCAGCCCCTGCTGGGTCTGACTGTAACCATCGCCATATGCATTCTCGACGCTATATCGATTGCCGTAAGTTCGAGTCCACAACCCTGGTTTTGCGCCGGTCAGGCGACGGTCCCCCATACGTGTGTTGAGCAAGGTGTTTTCGGCGTAAATGATGGTTGGCGCGGTATTGGCGATGGCCAGAACCGATTGAGTACTGGTGCTGACCTGAGCATCTGGTCGCAGAAACCAACCATTATCGTCTTCGAACAGCTTGTAGGTGAATGCACCCGCATCAACGGCATTGCGTAACGAAAATCGAGCATCGCCGCTGGCAACTTTTACCACCTGGATCGGTTGATCGTCAGCCGGCTTGCTCCCGGTAGCGCTGACCAACAATTCATGGGTGCCGGTCGCTGTTCCCGTGACATTCAAGAAGTCGGTCTGACGGCTGCCAAAATCGGTAGCCATGGAAAAGGTACCATTGCCCGACAAGTTGACGACGTCAAGTTTGTAGAAAGTGGGACCAGGCGCAAGGTCTACCGTGCCTCCCGCCAGGGTAAGGTTGTTCACTGTGTTACTGCCAGTCATCACCCACGTCGAATGATTGATAGCAAAGTCAGTGACGTTTTCCACGCCTCCGGTGAACACCGATCCGTTGTCGAGTACCACGCGCGCGCTCCCTGCGGGGTCACCATTGAAGTTCCCGTTGAATGCACTTTGATTGTCGAGCCTCAGATCGGCGACGTTGAGCAAGTCACCTGTCAGGGATGCGTTATTGCGCAATAACACGTTTGTAGGACTGCCGGACTCGACATCCACGTTGCCCTGCAGCGAGCTGTTATCCACGGTGAAGTTCACCGCAGCCCCCCCGGCCACCTCCAGAATCGTACCGTTGCCGCCTTTGAGGGTCGAGCCGTTGCGCGCCTCGATAATCAGCGAGCCCAATGGATTGTTTTCCAGGTCGGCAATGATTGCCGATCCGGTTTTTCCTTCAACGCTTGAGTTGTCCAGAACCAGTTTGCTGACCTGTTCGTTGTCGCCATCGGGCTGGAACGTCACGCCGTTAAGGCCGCCGATGATTTTTGACCCTGCACTTGCATTCGCCTGGCCGCCCAACAAACCAAGTCCAAAACTTGAAGCACCTGTGCCTTCGATCGTCGTATTGCTTAAGTTCAGCGTGCTAAAGGCAGTCACCACAGCCCCCCCGGAGGTCCCTTGGACGGTACTGTCCAAGAGCGTTACCTGTGAGCCTGTTTCGGTCGAGGTGAAACGCACTGCCTGCAAGCCAAACTGGAGTCCTGAAACGGTGCTATTTGAAATATTCGCGTTGCTATTAGCCAGCGTCAACGTCGTGAACCCGTCCGTGCCGGTGACTGTCGCACCGTCAAGGTTAACTGTGCCACCGTTGGCCGCCTCAATTTGCCGGGTTTGGCCACCATTTACATTCAGCGTGCCACCCTCGATTGTGATGTCCAGGGTCTGCGCCCCATTGACCGTTAGCGTTGCGTCGGGAGAAATCTGCCAGCTTTCTACAGCCGGCGAAGGTGAAATGCTTTCAGTTTCACCTGGATTTAGAAATCGGGCTTGTGCTTGGGGCAACACCAAAAAAAGGACGGCAAATGACGGATACCGCCACTTGGTGTCCTTCGTTAATTGCAATAAGGGGAGCCTGTTTGTCCACATGTTAAATCACCGCAACTGTCTATTTTGAAATGGGCCGGCTTGACGAACTCCCTCGGAAAGGTCTCATCAGAGGGCGGCTAGCCTATCGATTGCAATGAGGACCGAATGTAGGAAAAATCTGCCACTTCGGTGGAATTTGGTGTTTTGATTAGTAGGAAAAATCGCCCGACACGTGCGTGAGTACGCCACGACAACGTCGTCAACTCGTTGCCGTGGCAAACACATCCCAATTAAACTATGCCTCTTCGCAATACTCACCGCGTGCATTGACTAGGTAGATGGAGCTGGTGAACTCCTCAGACGGATAAAGCGTGCCATTGATATTGACCTCATACCAAACCTTCCAGTACCCCAGGTATGTACCCGGAGGATCAGGAATTACAGCTGGAGGCGGCTCGGGAATATTCCTGATAAACGGATTATAAGGTTGAAGCACCATTTCAAAACCATCGGCAGGTTCAGTTCCGACAATGACATGCGGTGCCGATGACGTATATGCCGTACCGGGTGAAGGAACACTCATAGCCGCATCTCTATACCCTTGGGCGCGGAGTGTAACTTCGCGCCCCAGTAACAGGTGCGTGGTGTCACCTGGGATTGTGACTACTGCTCCAAAGTTTGGCGCTGTTAGATCACTGCACAGTATTACGTTATCGCCTGGGAATTCCCGCTCGATCGATGGCGGCTCGAGCTCAATGACTATTGCATTGTTTGTTACCGGTTGAATCGGTGAAGGGTTTTCGTTAACACCTCCAATGTCGGAAACAAAATACTGAAGTGCTATACCCGGTCCAAATCCACCATTATTAATCAACACCCAAGGCAGTGGGATATCTACCGTCGTTTGGCCATCAGTTAAAAATACAGGGCCGAATCGTTGACCTGCATACTCGGCAAATATCTGTTGCCCTGCTTTAACAGGCTTATCAACATCCGTCCAGAGAGCAATGGTTACCGTTGCGTCCTTGTTATAGTCTGCCGGTTCCAAGATGTCATCCACTGCGGTGCTGGTGATGTGCGGTGCATTCAGTTCGTTGTTGACGGGCGCCGGGTCTACCGGGTTCACCGGTCCTGGATAGTAAATATTTGAAAAAATATCTCTGCTTGAACGGCTAATTTCATCACTACCACGAAATAAAATGCATTCCACCTTCACAGGGACATCAGTTTCCGTATCGGAACCATCTTTATAGTAATCTGCAAAAATTTTATCAAAGGGCACCGGCGTGATCAGCGGGTCATGAGTAAGGAATGGAAATTCACCCAAATTTTCAGCATTCCACATAAATCTGACTTCATCGGTAGACAGAATTTCATCTACCCTTTTCAGTTCAATCGTAACGCCACCCGGTTCGCGGCAATCTTTGATATCGATTAATTGATCAGTCGCATCTCGTGCCAAAGGGATAATGGGAGGCTCGAGTACGGGAAGCGGCGCAAACCTGATGCCCAACCCCTGTGCGGCTGAGAGTGCGCTTACGTTACCGGGCTCATCATTAATTATGTAATAGGCATATACAGCATCCGGACTGATAGCTCTTACGTCTACAACTGGAACCGTAAAGGTCCCGGTACCAATAGGCCCTTCCCAAAGCGGACGCTCAGGGTTGGTGAGCGAGTAAGTCCTGCTGATATAGAACCTGAGATGATCGGCAGGTAACGGATTCTGGTAGGTCATTGGAACAGTCACCACCATGCCACCCGGGTTGCGGCCAATGAAAGCATCGTCAATAAGATTGCCAGCCGATAAGGTAGGCAACGTTGCCTGTGGCGGCCGTGCTTTTGGCCCTCCCGGAGCAGCCTGATACGGAGCTCTACGGTCGATAATGACGGTCGTTGTATCTGATCTCCAGAAGTTACCAACGGCCGGTCTAGCCCGATATTCAACATCCCAACTGGTTGGGGTCGCCGGCGGATTGTCTTCGACCAGTTCGTCGGCCGGGATATAGGAAGATGTATATTCGGGAGGCCGCGCGGCTATTGGACCGGCAAAGAAAAAGAAAACTTCCTTCCAGTTTGAAGCCGCGGTGCCAGTCCTTTTGATATGGATAGAGACCCGATCATTCTCGTCCTGGATTGGCCAGATAGGAAGAATAGCTTGTAAGCGAGCACCGGCCCCGAGTTTGCTGACATACACTCGTCTGTCGGTAGCGCTAATTATATCGGGGATTCGCGGCGGGGGACCGGCCGTAACGCCACTGGACTGACTCCGATGTAACTCTCTATCAATTTCTGCCACTTCTTGCTTTGCGTTCATTACAATTCTCCATCACCATTACATTAATAGAGTTTTAACATTGTTTACCTTGCAAACAAATACCATGCCGATAACTACGGCACATTTTCAGCTACAGCAGTTGCCAATATCAACTATCAGGAAGGTCCGCACGGCACTCCTGACTGCATACGATCAATCTTTACAATTTTTTGCGGGGCTTCACCAATAAATACTCCTCTTCTCCGGATTTTATAGGACACCCCCATGGAATCGTTATCGATCATTGGCCGTACATACGGAATGAAGGGGATAGGCGTTGGTTCGAATCCGTCCGCATTTCTTGCATCCGCATCAGTCAATGTATAGGTGAACTCGCCTTGAGTTCCTTCAATGAAATATTCTTCACCACCATTCAATGAGGTGTAGCCTCGGCTGAAGTAAACACACTCATCGCCAGCCTGCAAACTTTGAAAAGGGATATTTAGATAAACACCGAACCAGATTGGCCGCTTAGTTTCACAGTTCAAATACCCCCAAACTGTTGCATCGGGGAAACGCGCCTGTAATAGTCTGGGCAATGGAATAACACTGTGATCAATAGTCAGCTTTTTTTCTACCGATAAAAGCGGGTTTCCCGGTATAGCACGCACTCTATACCAAAGATATGCAACACCATCGTCCTGGAGCAAACTGACATCGATTGGAATCAGAAATTCAGTATCGGTAATCGGCCCACTTTTCCGCTCTTGGAAGATCGTGGTTGTTATGCCATTCCGCCGCCAGTAGACGGTTAACTCATCTGTTTCGCCAGGTTCATCGGCATATATAGGCCACCTTTTGATTCTTGCCTGCCCGCCATTCAAAAGCACTTCCGCTGGAAGTTTTCCGTCGGGATCGCTCTCAGGCACACCATCTACTGTAGGGGGGTCGGCAAGCAAAATACCTTCAGAGTCTTCGTTACTGCCCGATAACGACATATCTGCCTCCCCTTGAATATATTGAGTACAGTTTTAGGTTTCTGTTGAAGTAAATTAAAAGCCGAAAAAACGGCCTTTTCTACTGTCATATCTGACAGGTTTATGGACCGTTTGTCGGTTTGATCGCAGTTTTGTATAAACGACTGATGTGCCAGGGCTTGACGAACAAGTAACTTTTGGCGCTCACTGAAACCGGTTTCATAAGCTTGTTTCGAAGGTATAGAAAAATAAGGTCCACCACCGTGAACGATTTCTCCGCCGCCCAGCGCAGCCGCGTCACCATGCTCGATGTTGCCAAACACGCCGGCGTGTCCAAGGCCAGCGTGTCGCGCTTTATCGGTGACGACCGCACCCTGCTCTCCGATGCCATCGCCCAGCGCATAGAGCAGGCCATCAGCGAGTTGGGCTACCGCCCCAACCAGATGGCCCGTGGCCTCAAACGCGGGCGAACCCGCCTGATCGGCATGCTGGTGGCTGATATCCGTAACCCTTATTCGATTGCCGTGATGCATGGCGTGGAAACCGCGTGCCGGCGCCACGGCTACAGCCTGGTGGTGTGCAACACTGATCGCGACGACGAGCAGGAACGCCAGCACCTGGCGCTGTTGCGCTCGTACAACATCGAAGGCTTGATCGTGAATACCTTGGGCCATCACCGCGATGAACTGCGCGAACTGCATCGGGAAATGCCGCTGGTGTTGGTGGACCGTAAGGTCGAGCAGCTCGAGAGTGATCTGGTGGGCCTGGATAATCCGGCCGCCGTTGAAATGGCCCTCGCCCATCTGGAAGAACGCGGTTACCGCGATGTGTTGCTGGTGACTGAACCGTTTGACGGCACCAGTTCGCGGATTGAGCGGGTAAGCAGTTTCAACGCGCAGATCTCGCAGCGTTCGGCGCTAAAAGGGGCCGTGATCGAAACTGGCAGCGACCTGACTGCACATTTGAAAACCTTCCTCGACGCCCCCGGCCCGGGGCCAAAAGCGTTGTTCTGTGCCAACGGTATTGCTGCGCTGGCCAGCACCCATGCGTTGCGCGAGCTGGGCTGCAAGCTGTTCGAGGATATCGGGCTGATTGCCCTGGATGATCTGGATTGGTATCCGTTGGTGGGCAGCGGGATCACCGCCCTCGCCCAGCCGACGGCGGAGATTGGCGCGAGTGCGTTTGAGTGTTTGCTCAAGCGTTTGCGTGGGGATGTCGGGGCAGTGCGGACGGTGGATTTTGCGGCACGGTTGGTGGTGCGTGGGTCTACCGTTGGGAATTTGCGGTGATTGTGCGGGCCTCTTCGCGAGCAGGCTCGCTCCCACATTTGGAATGCGTTCACCTGTGGGAGCGAGCCTGCTCGCGAAGAGGCCCTAAAGAACACCGCAACAGTCGATCCTTTTTTTTGAACAAAAATGAAACCGGTTTCAGAGGTAGATAACAATGAATAAACCACCCGTTTCCATCAGCCTGTCGAGCTACGGCGCCGATCTGGTCCGTCAGCGCGGCCAAGGCAGTTTCGTCGATCTGTTGGCCGCCGCCGGCGCCACGCGCATTGAATGGCGCGAAGAGCTACTGACTCATGAAGAACCGACGCAACTGGCCGACGCCACTCAAGCCCGAGGCCTGGAAAGTGTGTATTCCTCGCCCATGGAACTGTGGCGGGCCGGTCAATCGAGACCCAATCCCGAACTGCTCCCGACCTTGCAACGGGCCCAGGCCTTCGGCGCCAAGTGGCTGAAAGTCTCCCTCGGTTATTTCACCGACAATAACGATCTTCAAGCGTTGGCCCGGTTGCTGACCCAGAGCCCCGTGCATCTGCTGGTGGAAAACGACCAGACCTTGCACGGCGGGCGCATCGAGCCGTTCCAGCGTTTCTTCGCCGACGTCGAGCAGCACAACCTGCCGATCAAGATGACTTTCGACATCGGCAACTGGCAATGGCAGGACCAGTCCGCCGCCACCGCCGCACGTGCGCTTGGCCGGCATGTCGGTTATGTGCATTGCAAAGCGGTGGCGCGCCGGGCCGACGGCAAACTGGTGGCGATGCCGCCGAGCGCCGCCGACCTGCATCTGTGGGAACAACTGCTGCGGCACATGGCCCAAGGCGTAATGCGGGCGGCGGAATATCCGCTGCAAGGCAACGACCTGGTGCAACTGACCACCGAACACGTCGCCGCCCTCGCCCGCCTCGGTCAATCACGGTTGGAGAACGCGCATGTCTGAGATCGATATCCTGTCGTTCGGCGAAACCATGGCGATGTTCGTGGCCGAGCAGAGCGGTGATCTGGCGGCGGTCGGGCAGTTTCACAAACGCATTGCCGGCGCCGACAGCAACGTGGCGATCGGACTGTCGCGGTTGGGCTTCAACGTTGCCTGGTTGAGCCGGGTCGGGGCTGATTCCCTGGGGCGTTTCGTGATCGATACGCTGGAGAAAGAAGGCCTCGACTGCCGCAATGTCGCTATCGATTCGGCGCATCCAACCGGTTTTCAGCTCAAGTCCCGCACCGACGATGGCAGCGATCCGGTGGTCGAGTATTTCCGTCGTGGTTCGGCGGCCAGTCACTTGTCGGTGCAATCAATCACTGCCGAACTGTTGAACGCCCGGCATTTGCACGCCACCGGCATTCCACCGGCGCTCTCCGCCAGCGCCCGGGAAATGTCCGTTGAATTGATGACCCGCATGCGCGAGGCCGGACGCAGTGTGTCCTTCGACCCGAACCTGCGCCCGAGCCTATGGGCCAGCGAGCAGCAGATGATCACCGAGATCAACCGCCTCGCCGCCCTCGCCCACTGGGTGCTGCCGGGGTTGAGCGAAGGTCGCTTGCTCACCGGTTTTGAAGACCCGGCGGACATCGCGGCGTTTTACCTCGATCAAGGGGCGGAAGCGGTGGCGATCAAGCTCGGGCCCCACGGGGCTTATTACCGCACGCATCTGGATCAGGGGTTTGTGGCTGGCGTGCCGGTGCAAACCGTCGTGGATACAGTGGGCGCTGGCGATGGCTTTGCCGTCGGCATGATCAGCGCTTTGCTGGAAAACCTCAGTTTTGCCGAAGCCGTGCAGCGCGCCAACTGGATTGGCAGCCGTGCGGTGCAGAGTCGGGGGGATATGGAGGGGTTGCCCACTCGACCTGAATTATCGGCTGAATTTGAAACCGCCATTCGCGAGCAAGCCCGCTCCCACATTGGAATGCGTTCACCAGTGGGAGCGGGCTTGCCCGCGAAGAGGCCCGCCCAGTCAGTGAAGATTTAGACCGTTACCTGCTGCGACAAAAACAACAAGCTCAGGAGCACCATCATGAAAACCGCAACACTCGCCGCCCGCCGCTGGTGGTACATCATGCCCATCGTGTTTATCACCTACAGCCTGGCGTACCTGGACCGCGCCAACTACGGGTTCGCCGCCGCCTCCGGGATGGCCGAAGACCTGATGATCACCCCAGGCCTGTCGTCGATGCTCGGTGCGCTGTTCTTCCTCGGCTACTTTTTCTTCCAGGTGCCGGGGGCGATCTATGCCCAGAAGCACAGCGTGAAGAAACTGATTTTCGTCAGCCTGATCCTCTGGGGCGGCCTCGCCACCCTGACCGGGATCGTCTCCAACGCCTATTGGCTGATCGTCATCCGCTTCATGCTCGGCGTGGTCGAAGCCGCGGTGATGCCGGCGATGCTGGTCTATCTGTGCCACTGGTTCACCCGTGCCGAACGCTCCCGGGCCAATACGTTCCTGATCCTCGGCAACCCGGTGACCATGCTCTGGATGTCGGTGGTGTCCGGGTATCTGGTGCAGCATTTCAGCTGGCGCTGGATGTTTATCGTCGAAGGGTTGCCGGCGGTGCTCTGGGCGTTTATCTGGTGGCGTCTGGCTGATGAGCGGCCGGCGCAAGCCAAGTGGCTCAGCGACCAGGAGAAACAGGATCTGGAAAGCGCCCTGGCCGCCGAACAGGTTGGCATCAAAGCGGTGAAGAACTACGCCGAAGCTTTCCGCTCGCCGAAAGTCATCGTGCTGGCCTTGCAGTTTTTCTGCTGGAGCATTGGCGTCTACGGTTTCGTGCTGTGGCTGCCGTCGATCCTCAAGGCCGGTTTGCAGATGGACATGGTCGAAGCCGGCTGGCTGTCGGCGTTGCCTTATCTGGCGGCGGTGATCGGCATGCTCGCGGTGTCCTGGGGCTCGGACAAATTGCAGAAGCGCAAACGCTTCGTCTGGCCACCGCTGTTGATCGCTTCGATTGCGTTCTATGGTTCCTACGCCTTGGGGGCGGAGCATTTCTGGTGGTCCTACACCTTGCTGGTGATCGCCGGGGCCTGCATGTATGCGCCTTACGGGCCGTTCTTTGCGATCGTCCCGGAAATCCTCCCCGCCAATGTTGCCGGTGGCGCCATGGCGCTGATCAACAGCATGGGCGCCCTCGGCTCGTTTGGCGGTTCCTATCTGGTCGGTTACCTGAACAGCACCACCGGTTCGCCCGGCGCTTCGTATCTGTTGATGAGCGGCGCGCTGATGCTTTCGGTGGTGCTGACGATTTTCCTCAAGCCCGGCGCCAGTGACCGGGTCGTGGCCAACGCCGCTGTAAAACGGCCGGTGCCCGCTCACCCATGAATTGAAGTTGAGACGATGACGATGAAGAAGCAGGTTGTGCTGTACAAGAAACTCTCGCCGTTGCTGATGGCCCGTTTGCATGAACAGGTTGAAGTGACCCTGATCGACAGCCTCGATGCCGAAGGACTCGCCAAGTTGCGTGCTGCCCTGCCCCGGGCCCACGGCTTGCTCGGTGCCAGCCTGAAACTCGACGCGGCATTACTCGATCTGGCGCCAAATCTGGAAGCGATTGCCAGCGTCTCGGTGGGCGTCGATAACTACGACATCGATTACCTGACCGAACGACGGATCCTGCTCAGCAACACCCCGGACGTACTCACCGAAACCACCGCCGACACCGGTTTCGCGTTGATCCTCGCCACCGCGCGGCGCGTGGTGGAACTGGCGAACATGGTTCGCGCCGGTCATTGGCATCGCAACATCGGCCCAGCGCAGTTCGGCACTGATGTGCACGGTAAAACCCTGGGCATCATCGGCATGGGCCGCATCGGCGAAGCGCTGGCCCAGCGCGGGCATTTCGGTTTTGGCATGCCGGTGATCTATCACAGCCATTCGCCGAAACCGGCGGTGGAGCAGCGTTTCGATGCGCAATACCGCAGCTTGTCGACGCTGTTGCAGGAGGCGGATTTCGTCTGCCTTACCTTGCCGTTGACTGCGGAAACCGAAGGCTTGATCGGCGCCGAACAGTTTGCCTTGATGCGCCCGGAAACGATCTTCATCAATATTTCCCGGGGCAAGGTAGTGGACGAAGCGGCGTTGATCCGGGCCCTGCGTGAAGGACAGATTCGCGCCGCCGGGCTGGATGTGTTCGAGCGTGAACCGCTGAACCATGATTCGCCGTTGATGCAGTTGAACAATGTGGTGGCAACGCCGCACATTGGCTCGGCGACGAATGAAACGCGGGAAGCGATGGCCCGTTGTGCGGTGGACAACCTGCTGATGGCGTTGGCGGGTGAGCGGCCGGTGAATCTGGTGAATGTTGGGGCGTGGAAGGCCTGAGCCATTTGCCGCCTGTGAGGGCGTCTTCGCGAGCAAGCCCGCTCCCACAGTGGATCTCGGTCATACACAAAATTTGTGTCCACTGAAGATCCCTTGTGGGAGCGGGCTTGCTTGCGAAGAGGCCGGCCCAAACACTGCAAATCTTTCAGGCCCGCCGCGCTTCCAGAAGATCCGCCGCACACAGCGCAATCCGTCGACACGCATCCGCCAGTTTTACCTGATCCACCACCAGGCCAATCCGGATATGCCCCGCCACGCTCGGCCCAAAGGCTTCACCCGCCAGCACCGATACGCCATAGCCTTCCAGCAACCGCTCGGCAAACCGTTGGGCGCAGAGCCCGGTCTGGCGCACATCGACCATCACAAACATCCCGCCATCGGGTTTGATCGGGCGGACGCCCAGGCAATTGCTCAACCGCGCACACACCAGATCCCGGCGCTGGCGGTACTCCTCGCGCATTTGCGCCACTTCCGGCAGATCCCGGTCCAGCGCGACTTGCGCGGCTTTCTGCACGAAATCCGGAATACCAAACAACATGCACAGCGACAGGTGCACCAGGTGTTCGGTCAGGGGCTTGGGACCGATCACCCACCCGATCCGCCAGCCGCTCATGGCGTGGGATTTGGACAAACTGTTGAGGGTCGCGGTGCGCTCGGCCATACCCGGCAAACTCGCCGGGCTGATGTGTTCGCCTTCGTACAGCAAGTCGCTGTAAACCTCGTCGCTGATCAGCCATAAATCGTGACGAACGCACAGCGCCGCCAGTTCCTGCCAGATCTTCAAGGACAGGCTGGCGCCGGAAGGATTGTTCGGGCTATTGAGCAGGATCACGCGAGTCCTGGGTGTGATCAGTGCCGCGACATCCACCGGATCCACCCGAAAACCATTCTCCGGACGTACCGCCACCGGCATCACTTTGGCGCCGCAGGCACCCAACACGCCTTCATACGTGACATACATCGGTTCGGCGACGATCACCTCATCGCCCGGATCGAGCAGGCACTGCGCCACCGAGTACACCGCACATTGCGCCCCCGGCAACACGATCACATGCTCGGCATCCACCGCTTGACCACTGCGTCGCCGATGACGGCTGGCAATGCTGGTGCGCAGCGCCCGGGTGCCGCGCACGTCCGAATAATGAGTGTCGCCGGCCAACAAACTGTCGATGGCCGCCTGGACGATAGGCTTGGGTGTGTCGAAGTCCGGATCGCCCACCGACAGGAGCAGCACATCAACCCCCTGCTCGCGCATCTCCAGCGCTCGATCATGAATCTGCCAGGCTGCCGCTCCGTCACCGGCAATGCGTTGGGTCAAGGCTGAATAGCGCATGTACTTCTCCTGTCGCGCGTGCTCCAGTCTCAACCCTATCTCAAATTACAAAACGCGCCACCATCGCATTCAAATCCACCGCCAATCGCGACAGTTCGTGGGTGGCGGCGCTGGTCTGGTTGGCGCCGGCCGCAGACTGGGTGGCGAGGTCGCGAATGTTGACCAGGTTGCGGTCCACTTCGCGAGACACCTGGGCCTGTTCTTCGGAGGCGCTGGCGATCACCAGGTTGCGCTCGTTGATCAGGTGGATCGACTGGGTGATCTGCTCCAGAGCGACACCGGCGGCGCGGGCCATTTCCAGGGTGCTTTGGGTGCGCTGGTTGCTTTGTTGCATCGAGGACACCGCTTCGCCGGTGCCGTTTTGAATCCCGGCGACCATTTTTTCGATTTCCTGGGTCGATTGCGCGGTGCGATGGGCCAATGCCCGAACCTCGTCCGCCACCACCGCAAAACCACGCCCGGCTTCACCGGCACGGGCAGCTTCGATCGCGGCGTTGAGGGCCAGCAGGTTGGTTTGTTCGGCGATGGCGCGGATCACGTCCAATACCTTGCCGATGTCACGTCCCTGGGCCGCCAGGCCTTCGATCATCACCGAGGTGTTTTGCACGTCGTGGGTCATGGTCTGGATCGCGTCAACGGTTTCCACCACACGGTTGCGACCTTCGCGCGCCGCTTGGGTCGACTGGTTCGAGGCTTCGGACGTCGACACCGCGTTGCGCGCCACTTCTTCCACGGCGGCGGTCATTTCATTCACCGCCGTGGCGGCCTGTTCGATTTCGTTATTCTGTTTTTGCAGGCCACGGGAGGCTTCTTCGGTGACCGTGCTGAGCTCTTCGGCGGCAGCCCCCAGCTGGGTGGCGGAGCCGGCGATTTGCTCGATGGTTTTGCGCAGGTTGTCCTGCATGGCGGACAAGGCGCCCAGCAAACGGGACGCTTCGTCCTTGCCGTCGACTTCGATGGTTTTGGTCAGGTTGCCACCGGCAATGGTTTCGGCCGCCTGCACAGCGCGGTTCAACGGCGTGACGATGCTGCGGGTCAGCAGCCAGGCCAGCAGTACGGTCATCAGCGCAGCCACCACCGACACCGCGATGATGCCGTTCACCGCTGTCTGGTAATTGTCTTCAGCAACAAGCCCGGCCGCTTTGGCGCCGTCAGTGTTGAACGCCACCAGTTTGTTGAGCTGTTCGCCCATCAGGTCGGTGCCTTCCTTGATCCGGGTGTTGATCAAGGCACGCATCTCATCGACTTTGTTCTGGCGCGACAGGTCCATCATCTCGCGCTGGGCTTGCATGTAATTGTCGAGGGTGGTGCTGAACACCTTGTACAGCGCCTTTTCATCCGGACCGGCCGGCAACTCGGCATAGGCGGCCTGGGCCTTGCGGGCCTTGTCGGTGAGCACGCCAATGCGGGTTTCGGCTTCCTGCAGGCTGGCCGGCTCGCGGTTGACCAGAATGCGGAACGAGAGAATGCGCATACGCAGGATATTTTCGGTGACATTGCCCAGGAAACTCACGCTGGGCAGTTGGGTGCTGCCCATGTCGACCGAGGACTGGCGGATGATCGACATGCGGTTGACCGCAAACACACCCAGCACAATCACCAGCAAGGCGATGAAAGCAAAACCCAGGAACGCTCGAGGCGCGATATTCAGATTACGCAGGGACATAGGATGATTCTCGGGTGGGTGAGCGTCGAAGCATCCGTGCCGTAATCGCTGTCGGGCAGGCGCACAGGCCGGCCGGATCAGCTTGGCGCCACTGTTGTAATTGGTTTGTGCGCGCCTATTGGGGTTATCGGCTGGACTTGAGGTTTTTTGCAGGGGAAGTGGAAATATATTTCAAGGGGTTAGGGGTGTTGTAGCAGCTGTCGAGCGCTGCTCGACAGCGGCTACGCAGATCAGGCGTTACGGGCGGCCATCCGCCAAACCCGCGCAATATCACTCGCCCGCTCCCGCAACAACCGCGGCGCCTCGGCACATGCCTGCTCCAGCGTCATCGGCCCGCTCGCCAGGGCAAACGCCGCATCAATCCCGTGCCCGTACAATTCCTGATAGCCCTCACCCAAGGTCCCGGCGATAACAATCACCGGCACACCCTGCTGACGAGCAATCCGTGCTACACCAAACGGCGTCTTGCCGCGCAAGGTCTGGGCATCGAAACGGCCTTCACCGGTAATCACCAGATCCGCGCCTTTGACCGCTTCAGCCAGGCCCACAAGCTCCGCGACCACTTCGACGCCGGCCTGGAATCGGGCGCCGAGAAACGCCTTGGCCGCAAAACCCAGGCCACCCGCCGCACCGCAGCCGGGTTCGTCGCGCACGTCTTTATTCAACGCCTGCGCGCAAAGATCGGCGAAGTGCCCAAGCGCTTCATCCAATTGCTGGACTTGCTGCGGTGACGCACCTTTCTGCGGACCAAAAATCGCCGACGCGCCGTGGGGGCCACACAGTGGATTGTTGACGTCGGCGGCGATGTCGAAGCGCACCGCGTTCAGACGCGGATCGACTTCGCTCAGGTCGATGTTGACCAGTTGTGCCAACGCCAATCCGCCCGGTGCGAGAACCTGCCCCTGCGCGTCGAACAGTTTCACGCCCAAGGCCTGCATCGCTCCGGCCCCCGCGTCATTGGTGGCGCTGCCGCCAATCGCCAGGATCACCCGTTGCGCGCCGGCATCAAGTGCGGCGCGGATCAGCTCGCCAGTGCCATAGGTGCTGCTGATGCAGGCATCGCGTTGCCCCGGCGGGACCAATTGCAAGCCGCTGGCCTCGGCCATTTCGATGATTGCCGTGTGATTGTGCGGCAACCAACCCCACGCGGCGTCGACGGTGACGCCCAACGGACCGCGCACCTGCGTGCGGCGCAGTTCGCCTTCGCACGCCGCCAGAATCGACTCGACCGTCCCTTCCCCACCATCAGCCATCGGGCATTTGACCAATTGCGCGTTCGGCCAGACTTCAGCCAACCCCAGCGCAACGGCATCGGCTACGCCCTGGGCACTCAGGCTGTCCTTGAACGAATCGGGGGCGATGACGACTTTCATGTGAATTCTCCAGTTCCAATGCCTCCATGCTGCCAGTTGCCCGGAGCGCTGACGCCGGTCCGCTGCACAAGCGGGGGTGGTGTTTGTTGTTCATTTATACAAAGGCAGTATGGAGGGTGTCAGGGATGGCCCCTTCGCGAGCAAGCCCGCTCCCACATTTGGAATGCCTTCCCCTGTGGGAGCGGGCTTGCTCGCGAAGGCGTCAGTGAATCACCACCACTCTCTAGTCGGTTTGCGGCAGCAACTGCACCCCCAGATAAAGCGCCAACATCCCATCCAGCCGCAACGGGTCAACCCCACTCAACTCGGCAATCCGCTCCATGCGATAACGCAGACTGTTGCGATGAATCCCCAGCGCATCCGCACAGGCCTGGCTCTGCCCATCGTGATCGCACCAACTGCGCAGGGTCGCCAGCAGCTGACCGTTGCTATCCTTGGCGATGACTTTGCGCAACGGCTTGAGCAGTTCATCCAATGCATCATCGTTGCGATGCCGCCAAAGCATCACCGGCAGCCGATAACGGTTCAGCGTCAGCAACCGCGAGCGCGGCAGCACATCGCGCCCATAGGCCAGCAAATCCCCGACCCGACGATAGCAGCGGCGCAAACCCGGCAATCCATCGGCTTGCCCACCGACGGCGATGCGCAGAATGTTCCAGCCCAGGCCATCGAGTTTTTCAAGCAGTCGTTCATGCTCAATCGCCTGGCTCGCCGGGCGACACCACAGCAGCGACGACTTGGCGGAACTGACGCACCAACTGTCGGGGTAACGACTGATCAACCAGGCACTCAGTGCTTCGACGGTCTGCCCCGGCCCGTGCTCCAGGCCCAGTTCGAACAGATACGGCACCCGTGTCAGTTGCGGCTTGAGCCCCAGTTGTTGCGCTTCGTCCACCAGACGCGGCGAATCCCCGGCGTCGGTCAGCAGCAGCGCGAGCAAATCATCGCAACGCTGGCGCCGCCATTGTTGTTCGGCTTGCTGATTGCGCTGGCCCACCAGCATTTCGGCGGTCATGCGCACCAGTTCGGCGTAGGTGCGCAGCTGTTCCGGTTCGCCGGTGATGCCGAGCACGCCGATCAGCCGCTGATCGAGCAACAACGGCAGGTTGATCCCCGGTTGCACGCCTTTGAGGTGAATCGCGGTTTGTGCGTCGATTTCCACCACCCGACCGTTGGCCAGCACCAGTTGCGCGCCTTCGTGGCGGGTGTTGATCCGCTCGGGCTCGCCGCTGCCCAGGATCAATCCCTGGCTGTCCATGACGTTGACGTTGTACGGCAGGATGGCCATGGCCCGGTCGACGATGTCCTGGGCCAGGTCGTGATCGAGTTCAAACATGGGACAGATCCTTGAAAACGAGGTGGGACGGGTTGTTCACCCGCACAGGCCTTGGTGACAAACCCTGTGCTCAGGCACAAAGACAATCACCCAAGGGGTGGCCGAGACTCACAGGGCGATCAACGTTACCCTTTGCATCGCAAAAAATCATAATAAAGAGAGAGCCCGCCATGTCACAGAGCGCCGCCGCTACCCAGGCCATCGTTGACGAGAAAAACGCCGTCTACAAACGCATTACCCTGCGTTTGATCCCCTTCATCTTCATCTGCTATCTGTTCAACTACCTCGACCGGGTGAACGTTGGATTCGCCAAGTTGCAGATGCTCGACGCGCTGAAATTCAGTGAAACCGTGTACGGCCTCGGGGCCGGGATCTTCTTTATCGGCTACGTGCTGTGCGGCGTACCAAGCAACCTGGCGTTGACCAGGTTCGGGCCACGGCGCTGGATCGCATTGATGATGATCGTCTGGGGTTCGCTCTCGACGTGCCTGCTGTTCGTCACCACCCCGACTGAGTTCTATACCTTGCGCCTGTTCACCGGCGCGGCCGAAGCCGGGTTCTTCCCGGGCGTGGTGCTCTATCTTTCGCAGTGGTTCCCGACGTTCCGCCGTGGTCGCATCATGGCGCTGTTCATGTCGGCGATCCCGGTGTCCGGTCTGCTCGGCAGCCCGTTCTCTGGCTGGATTCTCAACCACTTCGGCGCAGGCCAGGCGAGTCTGGCAGGCTGGCAGTGGATGTTTTTGCTGCAAGGGATTCCGACGGTGATCCTCGGTGCCCTCGCCTACTTCCTGCTCAGCGACAGCTACGCCAATGCCAAGTGGCTGACGCCGTTCGAGCGTGAAGTACTGGAAGCGGACCACGCTGAAGACCTGGCCAACAAGCCGAAAACCACTACCGATTCGCTGGCGGCGGTGTTCAAAAACCCGGCGATCTGGGCGTTTGGCCTGATCTATTTCTGCATCCAGAGCGGCGTTTACGCGATCAACTTCTGGCTGCCGTCGATCATCAAGAACCTGGGCTTCAGCGATAACCTGGTGATTGGCTGGTTGAGCGCGATTCCATACCTGCTGGCGGCGGTGTTCATGTTGCTGGTCGGTCGTTCGGCGGATCTGCGCAAAGAGCGGCGCTGGCACTTGGTGGTGCCGATGCTGATGGGCGCGGCGGGGCTGTTGATCGCAGTGAACTTCGCTACCACGCCGGCCATTGCGATTCTCGGCCTGACCATCGCCACCATGGGCGCCCTCACTGGCCTGCCGATGTTCTGGCCGGTGCCGACCGCCCTGCTCAGCGCGGGTGCGGCGGCGGGTGGTCTGGCGTTGATCAACTCCATGGGGCAAATGGCCGGTTTCCTAAGCCCGTACCTGGTCGGTTGGGTCAAGGACAGCACCGGCTCGACCGATGCGGCGTTGTATCTGCTGGCGGGTGTGATTGTGTGCGGGAGCGTGCTGGCACTGCGCATGACCCGCACCCTGCGCGCCTGAGTCCACCGCTGTTCCCCTTGTGGGAGCGGGCTTGCTCGCGAAGGCGTCGTGTCAGTCGACATTTATATTGACTGACTCACCGCTTTCGCGAGCAAGCCCGCTCCCACATTGGATCGAGTCGATAATTGCGGTTGCTCCCGGCTGTCCTTTTGGTATTTGATTGACGCCTTTCCCATCGGCAAAAGGATTTCGTCATGAGCTACCGCACATTGGGTCATTCGGGTCTGCAGGTGTCCACCTTGACCCTGGGCACCATGATGTTCGGCGAACAGACCAGCACCGAAGATTCCCTGCGGATCATCGACAAGGCCTGGGACCAGGGCATCAATTTCATCGACACCGCTGACGTCTACACCGGTGGTCGTTCCGAAGAAATCGTCGGTGAAGCCGTCGCTGGCAATCGCCACGAATGGGTACTCGCCACCAAAGTCGGCTTCGGCCCGGCGGACGGCGTTCCGAACCGCAGCGGCTTGAGCCGCAAGCACCTCTTCAACGGCATCGATGCCAGCCTGACGCGGTTGGGTACCGATTATGTCGACATCTATTACCTGCACCGCGAGGACCACAACACGCCGTTGGAGGTCACCATTTCGGCCATTGGCGATCTGATTCGCCAGGGCAAGATCCGTTACTGGGGCCTGTCCAACTACCGTGGCTGGCGCATTGCCGAAGTCATTCGCGTGGCCGACAAGCTGGGCGTTGATCGACCGGTGATCAGCCAGCCGTTGTACAACATCGTCAACCGCCAGGCTGAAACCGAGCAAATCACTGCAGCCCATGCTTATGGCCTGGGCGTTGTCCCGTACAGCCCGTTGGCCCGTGGTGTGCTCAGCGGCAAGTACGCGCCGGATGTGAAGCCTGACGCCAACAGCCGCGCTGGGCGCCAGGACAAACGCATCCTCGAAACCGAATGGCGCGTGGAGTCGTTGCGCATTGCCCAGCAGATCCAGGAATACACCCAGGGTCGCGGCGTCGGCATCGTTGAATTCGCGATTGCCTGGGTGATCAACAACAGCGCCGTCACCTCCGCCATCGTCGGCCCCCGCACCGAAGAACAGTGGGATGCCTACACCAAGGCGCAAGCGGTGAAAATCACGGCGGAAGACGAGGCGTTCATCGATTCGCTGGTGAAGCCGGGGCATTCCTCGACACCGGGGTTCAATGACGTGAGCCACTTCGTGTCCGGACGTAAACCCCGCACTACCTGAAGAAATCCTACCCAATGTGGGAGCGGGCTTGCTCGCGAAAGCGGTGTGTCAGGCAATTCAGATGTCGACTGACAGGGCCTCTTCGCGAGCAAGCCCGCTCCCACAGGGGTTTTGTGTTGATTGCAAATCTTGTAGGTGACAAGGATCAAATGTGGGAGCGAGCCTGCTCGCGAAAGCGGTCTAACATTCAACATCAATGTTGGCTGAAAGCCCGTCTTCGCGAGCAGGCTCGCTCCCACATTCGGTCGGTGTTGATTGAACGGTCAATATTCATCTGGAAAACCACGTATCCTCCGCCCCCCGTTTCACCTTCAACCTCGCGAGGACAGTTTGTCTAAAGGTATCGCTCTATCGGTCACAGCCTCGGTGCTGTTTGCCGTCATGTATTACTACACCTCGCTGCTCACTCCCTTGAGCGGCGTAGAAATCTTCGGCTGGCGGATGCTGCTGACCGTGCCCTGCATGACCGTGTTCATGCTGGTGTCCGGCGAATGGCGGCGCGCGGTGGAGATCCTCAAGCGCCTGAGCGGCAAGCCGAAGTTGTTGGCGGCCCTGATCGTGTCGGCGACGCTGCTGGGACTGCAACTCTGGCTGTTCATGTGGGCACCGCTCAACGGCTACAGCCTCGATGTGTCGCTGGGCTATTTCCTGTTGCCGCTGTCGATGGTGCTGACCGGGCGAATCGCTTACGGCGAGCGTTTGTCCTATTTGCAAAAAGTAGCGGTGTTTTTCGCCACCCTGGGTGTGCTGAACGAGCTGTATCAGGTCGGCGGTTTTTCCTGGGCGACCTTGCTGGTGGTGGTCGGTTACCCCATGTACTTCGTGTTGCGCAAATGGCTGAAGACCGACAACCTCGGCGGCTTGTGGCTGGACATGACGCTGATGCTGCCCGTGGCGTTCTGGTTTGTCTGGGGTGGCGCCCAAGGCTTCGGCGTGTTCGACCAATACCCGTGGCTGTCGCTGCTGATCCCTGTACTCGGGTTGATCAGCGCTTCGGCACTGGTGGTCTACATCATCGCCAGCCGCTTGTTGCCGTTCAGCCTGTTCGGGCTGTTGAGTTATGTCGAACCGGTGCTGTTGCTGGGCGTGGCGTTGTTGCTGGGGGAAAGCATCAAGCCCGGGGAATGGCTGACTTATATTCCGATCTGGTTGGCGGTGGTGGTGCTGGTGTTTGAAGGGTTCAAACACATGATGCGCAGTCGCCGACCTTAAAGTCTGCGCAAAAAACCTGTGGGAGCGGGCTTGCTCGCGAAGGCGGCGTATCAGTCAACATTGATGGCGACTGACACGGCCTCTTCGCGAGCAAGCCCGCTCCCACATTGGTTTTGTATACACCCATAAAAAGCCCGGTCAGCATTGCTGCTGACCGGGCTTTTTTACAGCTGAAACGGCTTACTCTGTCGCGAGCACACCACGACGCACCTGATCCCGCTCAATCGATTCGAACAACGCCTTGAAGTTGCCTTCGCCGAAACCATCATCGCCTTTACGCTGGATGAATTCGAAGAACACCGGCCCCATCAGGGTTTCCGAGAAGATCTGCAGCAGCAGACGCTTGTCGCCCGAATCTGAAGAACCGTCCAGCAGAATCCCGCGCATTTGCAGTTGATCCACCGGCTCGCCGTGGTTCGGCAAACGGCCTTCGAGCATTTCGTAATAGGTTTCCGGTGGCGCGGTCATGAAGCGCATGCCAATTTTCTTCAGGCGATCCCAGGTATCGATCAGGTTGTCGCTGAGGAACGCAACGTGCTGGATGCCTTCGCCGTTGAACTGCATCAGGAACTCTTCGATCTGCCCGGCGCCCTTGGACGATTCTTCGTTCAACGGAATGCGGATCATGCCATCCGGCGCGGTCATCGCCTTGGAGGTCAGGCCGGTGTATTCGCCCTTGATGTCGAAGTAGCGGATCTCGCGGAAGTTGAACAGCTTCTCGTAGAAGTTGGCCCAGTAGGCCATGCGCCCGCGATACACGTTGTGGGTCAGGTGATCGATGATCTTCAGGCCCGCCCCTTCCGGATTGCGGTCCACGCCTTCGATGAACACGAAGTCGATGTCGTAGATCGAACTGCCTTCGCCGAAACGGTCGATCAGGTACAGCGGCGCGCCGCCGATGCCTTTGATCGCCGGCAGGTGCAGCTCCATCGGACCGGTTTCGATGTGGATCGGCTGGGCGCCGAGTTCGAGGGCGCGCTTGTAGGCTTTTTGCGAATCCTTGACCCGGAACGCCATGCCGCACACCGACGGGCCGTGTTCGGCCGCGAAGTAGGAAGCGACGCTGTGGGGTTCGTTGTTGAGGATCAGGTTGATCTGGCCCTGGCGATACAGGTGCACGTCTTTGGAACGGTGGGTCGCGACCTTGGTGAAGCCCATGATCTCGAAGATCGGCTCCAGGGTGTTCGGGGTCGGCGATGCGAACTCAATGAATTCAAAGCCCATCAGGCCCATTGGGTTTTCGTATAAATCTGCCATGGTTGGCGCCTCATCATCTGCATTTGAAATTAACGGCTGAATTAACGGATCGTTAGTTGCTAGCAATGCTGAGACTGGCGGGTGGCGCACAGGAGATGCCCCGAACGCTGCGGGCGAGGAAGTCACCGTAGATCAATTGAAACCCAAAACTCTTCATTGTCGACCCAAGGCTCTTGCGGGCGAGGCTTCTGCTGCCAGAAGACGTTTATTATTGTATGCGTAAACCGATTCTACACAGCGTAAAACGGTTTGTCCGCCTTCTGTATCAAATCCCCTTTTTCGTGGCCGGCGCAAGCGGTTTGTTGCACAGGTAAATCCCCGCCAGAATCAGCCCGCCCCCCAGGCACATGGCCATCGTCAGTTGCTCGCCCAGCAGCAACGCGCCGAGGATCACGGCAGTCAGCGGATTCAAGGCAATGAACACGCCGGAACGGGTCGCACCGATTTTGCGGATGCCTTCGTAATAGCCGATGTAGGCCAGTGCCGAGCCGAGTACACCGAGGTACATCAGGCTCAGCCACTGCTGCGGACCCAGGCTGACGAGCGCATCGACGCTCAACTCGCCACGCAACGCGCTGGTCGTCCAGAGCATCACCGTGCCCAGTAGAATCGAATAGGTCACCGTTTGTACGGGCCCCAGCGTCTGATTCAGCCCTTTGGAACATAGCGAGTAAACGCCCCAACTCAACACGCAGCCGAAGATCAGCAGATCGCCGATCCACGCGTCGGCATTGGCCGCCAGTAATTGCGGGTTACGACTGACGATCACCAGCCCCGCCCCGACGATGCATATCGCAATCCCCGCCACTTTCCCCCGGCTCAAGCGTTCCTTGAACAGCAGCCACGAGGCCAGGCCGATCACCGCCGGGTTCAGCGCCACGATCAATGACGCCCGGGACGCATTGATGAAATGCAACCCATAAAAGAAGCACAGGTTGTAGAAGAAAATCCCGAAGAACCCCAGCAGCGTTAATTGCAGCCATTGCCGCAGGCTCGGTCGCACCAGCGGCACGCGGGCCAGCAGTACAAACATCAGCAACGCCAGGCTGGCGAGCAAGAAACGCAGGCTCGCGGCAAACAATGGGCTCAGACTGTCGGCCAAAAATCGCCCGGCCACGAAGGTCCCGCCCCATATCATCGTCACCGCTGCCAATTTCAAATAAACCGGGACATCCGACGGTTTTGCCAGACTGTGTTCATAGCTATTCATAAGTCACCAGAAGAACGGATGACGTATCATTGAGCTAATGCCTGATCATCGTAAAATGAGTAAATGCTCATGACCCTGACCCAACTGGAAATTTTCTCCCTGGTGGCCGAGCTTCATGGCTTCACGGCGGCGGCAAATCGCCTGGGGATTTCGCAATCGGCGGTTTCCCATGCGCTCAAGTCGCTGGAACAGGAACTGGGCGTCGAGTTATTGCGCCGGCATCAGTCCCAGGTCGAACTCAGCGATATTGGTCAGCAACTATTGCTGCGCGCCCGGGCGATGCTCGGGTTGGCCAATACGTTGCGCCAGGAAGCCGCCGATGCCCGTGGGATGAAACGCGGGACGCTGCGCATTGGCTCGTTCGGCCCGACCTCCTCGATCAAGTTGCTGCCGATGATCCTGGAGCCATTTCGCGCGGCTCATCCCGGCATCGAAGTGCATATCGACGAAGGCCCGGATCGCCAGGTGATTCAATGGCTGGAAGAGCGGCGTATCGATGTGGGTTTTGTGGTGCTGCCCGAGGAACGTTTCGACACGTTTGAGCTGATCGAGGACCAGATGGTGGCGCTGCTACCCGCCGATCATCCGCTGACGGTGAACGAAAGTTTGAGTTTGCAGGACCTTTGTCATGACCCTTTCGTGCTGACCGAGGCCGGTTCTTCGGAGCTGGTTTCCCGGCTGTTCAACGCCGCCAGGCTGACGCCGAATATTCGTTTTCGCTGTTCGCAATTGCTCAGCACCCTGAACACCGTAGGGCGTGGCGCAGCCCTCACCGTCGTCGCTGAAGGCTCGTTACCGAGTGACAACGATCGCCGCTATGTGAAAAGACCGCTGTCGCCACCGGTCAAACGCCAGGTCGGGTTGGCCGTGCTGGATCGGCGCCAGTCATCCCCGGCGACGCTGGCCTTTATCGAACTGGCCTCAAAACTAAGTTTTCGCTGAGCAGCACAAGCACAAACGGCCATCTATCATGGCCACTGACTCAACTCTTTTTGGTTTCGCACATGCCACTGACCGTTAAATCCCGCCGCAAGCGCAGCACCCGGATTGCTGTGACCGTATTAAGCGGGGTGCTCCCGGTCCTGTTGGGCTTCGTCATCCTTTATATGCAAGCCGGGCGCGTACTGAAACAAAGCACCGAGCAAACCGCCGAGGAAGCCTTGCGTCAATTCAACCTGATGCTCGACAACACCGCCGAAGCCGCGCGGGTGTTGCTGCCTCTGGCCGGCGACCGTTGCGAGGATGCCAAACTGGCGCTGCGCGAACAGGTCACCCGCCGCCCCTTTGTGCGCTCGACCAATCTGGTGTGGGACAACAACCTCTATTGCAGTTCGTTGTTCGGTGACTATCAGGAGAAAGTAAACGCTGGTGACTACACTCGAGGTCAGTTGTGGTTGATGAACGGCAACCCCGTCACACCCAACACGGCGCTGTTGGTTTATCGACTCAGCGATGACAAAAAGGGGGCGCTGACGACCCTCGACGGTTATCACTTGAGCAACGTGCTACGGCTGATCGGCCGTCAGACTTCACTGTTGCTGCAAGTCGGCAATAACTGGCTGTCCGCCGACGGCAAGGTGCATGACGGTGCCCTGCCCGTCTTGCCGGAGGCGCAAAGCACGCGGGTTTCCGAGCAATACGCATTTACTGTGGCCGCCGGTTTTCCCGAGGGCGAAACCTGGCGCTACATGAGCCGCGAGTACCCGCCGCTGTTCAGCCTGCTGATCTTTTTTGGCGTGGTGTCGGGCACAATCGGCCACATTCTGCAAAAACGTGCTTCATCGCCCAGTGTTGAACTGCAACGGGCGCTGGAGGCTGGCGAGTTCATTCCGTATTTCCAACCCGTGGTGCATGGCGACACGAAAAAGTGGAGCGGCGCCGAGGTGTTGATGCGCTGGAATCATCCCAAGGAAGGCCTGGTGCGCCCGGACCTGTTTATTCCGTTTGCCGAGCACTCGGGGTTGATCGTGCCGATGACCCGTTCATTGATGCGGCAGACGGCCGCGTTGCTGGCGCCGGTATCGGCCTCATTTGACGGACTCTTTCATATCGGCGTGAACATCACCGCCAGCCACTGCCAGGATCTGGAAATGGTGGAGGATTGCCGCGAATTTCTAAGCGCCTTCGCGCCCGGCAGCGTCAGCCTGGTACTGGAGCTGACCGAACGCGAATTGATCGAGCCCACGGCCATCACTCACCAATTGTTCGAGCAACTCCACGGGTTGGGCGTGATGATTGCCATCGATGACTTTGGCACCGGCCACTCAAGCCTGGGATACCTGCGCCAATTCAACGTGGACTTCCTGAAAATCGATCAGAGTTTTGTTGCCATGATCGGTGCCGACGCTCTCTCCCGGCACATTCTGGACAGCATCATCGAACTCTCGGCCAAGCTGGACTTGGGAATTGTTGCCGAAGGTGTAGAAACCGAGGCGCAAAGCGATTACCTGACTGCCCACAACGTGAACTTCCTGCAAGGCTACCTGTTCGGCCGGCCGATGCCCGGCGCGGACTTCGTTAATGCATTAAGTCACCATTAACAGGTGCTACAGATAACGAAAACCCGCACCAAATTGAATCAAAAGACTGCTGTTGTTACATGAAGAAAAAGACATGATTTACTCTTGAGCAATTAACTACTACAATTTTTCTTACCCTGTGCAAGATTGGCAGGTGAGCCATTATCACCGAGTCGCTTCAAGGCTCTTGGCTTATAGCTTTGTTTGCGGTTGGTATCAGCCAAACACACTATTGGAGTAAAGATATTGTCCAGACTCGCTGAATTTCGTGCAGCTGAAAAGGCCCTTCAAGAACAGCTCAAGCAGCTGGAATCCTTGAAGAACGATGCCGGGCTCAAGAAAGAAATCGAATTCGAAGAAAAGCTCCAGGGGCTGATGAAAACCTACGGCAAAAGCCTGCGCGACATCATCGCCATTCTCGATCCGAACCCGGCAAAATCGGGCCTGCAACAAGCCGCAGCGCCTAAAACCCGCCGTGCCCGCGTGGTCAAGGTCTATCACAACCCGCACACCGGTGAACTGATTGAAACCAAGGGTGGCAACCACCGCGGCCTGAAAGCCTGGAAGGAACAGTACGGTGCAGCCACCGTCGATTCCTGGCTGCGCGGCTAACCCTTCGCGGCAACAAAAAAAAGCCCTGCTAATGCAGGGCTTTTTCATGGCAGTTATCTAACAAATGCAACGATAGTCGCCGATCAAGTTGGAAATGCCTTGTACGAAGGTACCGATCTCCGCGCCCACTCAATACTTTGCGTCTTACTTTGTGCTTAATCCCTTTGGACATCTAAAAACCGCGCTTTGCGAAAATCCGCAGTCTTCAACTCTTCATCTAAAGTTTCAAGCTGTTACGCGCTGCCGCTATTTCGTCCTGACTTGCCTTATAAACCTCGGCCTGCCCGGCGTAGGAAAGAACATAGGCCTTGTCCGCCTGAACGGCAGCGACCAATGTTTGAGAGAGCACGTGTCG
This sequence comes from Pseudomonas sp. NPDC096950, assembly GCF_044762525.1. NCBI lineage: Bacteria > Pseudomonadati > Pseudomonadota > Gammaproteobacteria > Pseudomonadales > Pseudomonadaceae > Pseudomonas > Pseudomonas sp. NPDC096950. The sequence goes on from NZ_JBIWEL010000013.1 coordinate 113,014, forward strand.
GCCGTTCTGGGTAACCGTGCACGTAGTTTCAAGCGCCGACAGTTGGCTCAAGGTGGCCGGGTGAATCTTGTTGCAGACACTTTGATAGCCACCCTGGAAGAAGTCTTTCTGCACCGACTTGCGCATCTCCAGCAACACGCCCTCCAGATTCACCTGATGGCCGCTTTCCACCGGAGTCATGGTCAATTCCATCACCAATACCTGATTGCCATCGGCGTCATTTTTAACCGCCCGCTGCCGTGACACTTGCGGCGCGGCGTCATTTGGCGCGACGACTTCCACCTCCCAGCCAGTTGGCCAGGTAATGCTCGGGGTATCTGCCCGCACCGCCGAGGCCAGCGCAACCAAACCCATGAAAACGAATAGCGATGCAAACGGTCGGATCATTACGAGAGGCACTCACAGATTGAGCCATAAAGTCTGAGCCTCACCCGGCCGACAGGCAATAGCCGGGCGTTTTGGTTTGGCGATGTCGGGACGCTTGCGTATCATTGCGACCATTCGCCAGCCCCACTTATTTTCCGGAGGGCCCATGAGCCTGCACGAATTGAACACCTTCCCCGGCGTCACCGCCGCACCTGACACCGCAACCCAGAAGTTCGTCTTCAACCACACCATGCTGCGGGTCAAGGACATCACCAAGTCCCTGGATTTCTACACGCGCATCCTCGGTTTCTCGCTGGTTGAAAAGCGCGACTTCCCGGAAGCCGAGTTCAGCCTGTACTTCCTGGCGCTGGTCGATAAAAACCAGATCCCGGCCGACGCCGCCGCGCGTACCGAGTGGATGAAGTCGATCCCCGGCATCCTGGAACTGACCCACAACCACGGCACCGAAAACGATCCGGAGTTCGCCTACCACAACGGCAACACCGACCCGCGTGGCTTCGGACATATCTGCATTTCGGTGCCCGACATCCGTGCCGCGTGTGAACGTTTTGAAGCGCTGGGCTGTGATTTCCAGAAACGTTTGAACGATGGCCGCATGAAGAGCCTGGCGTTTATCAAGGATCCGGATGCTTACTGGGTCGAAATCATCCAGCCAGCACCGATGTAAGACCTGGCCAAATCCCCTGTGGGAGCGGGCTTGCTCGCGAAGGCGTCGTGTCAGTCGCCATCATTATCGACTGACCCACCGTTTTCGCGAGCAAGCCCGCTCCCACATTGGAAATGCGCAAGACAACAAAAAACCCCATGATCACTCATGGGGTTTTTTGTGTTTTCAGCGCAGGCGTTTAAGCCGGAGCCGAGGTGCGGATCAGGTGATCAAATGCGCTCAGGGAAGCCTTGGCGCCCTCGCCCACTGCAATCACAATCTGCTTGTACGGCACGGTGGTCACGTCACCGGCAGCGAACACCCCCGGCAGCGATGTTTCGCCACGGGCATCGACGATGATCTCGCCGCGTGGCGACAACTCGACAGTGCCTTTGAGCCAGTCGGTGTTCGGCAACAAACCGATCTGCACGAAGATCCCTTCCAGCTCGACCGTGGTGAACTCACCCGAATCGCGATCCTTGTAGACCAGGCCAGTCACTTTCTGCCCGTCGCCCTTCACTTCGCTGGTCAGCGCGCTGGTGATGACGTTGACGTTCGGCAGGCTGTACAACTTGCGTTGCAGGACCGCATCGGCGCGCAGCTTGCTGTCGAATTCCAGCAATGTGACGTGGCTGACAATACCGGCCAGGTCGATGGCTGCTTCGACGCCGGAGTTACCGCCGCCAATCACCGCCACGCGCTTGCCCTTGAACAACGGACCATCGCAGTGCGGGCAGAAACATACGCCCTTGGCTTTATATTGCTGCTCACCCGGCACGCCCATTTCGCGCCAGCGGGCGCCTGTGGCAAGGATCAGTGCCTTGGTTTTCAGGCTGGCGCCGCTTTCGAAGCGCACTTCGTGCAACTCGCCGGCATTTTTCGCCGGGATCAGCGCAGTGGCTCGTTGCAGGTTCATGATGTCGACGTCGTATTGCTTGACGTGTTCTTCCAGGGCGCTGGCCAGTTTCGGCCCTTCGGTTTCCTGCACAGAGATGAAGTTTTCGATGGCCATGGTGTCGAGCACCTGCCCACCAAAACGTTCAGCCGCCACGCCGGTACGAATGCCTTTACGGGCCGCGTAAATCGCGGCCGAAGCACCGGCCGGGCCACCGCCGACGATCAAGACGTCAAAGGCTTCTTTGGCGCTGATTTTTTCGGCTTGGAGTTCGGCACCGCTGGTGTCGATCTTGGCGAGGATTTCTTCCACGCCCATGCGGCCCTGGCCGAAGATTTCGCCGTTCAGGTAAACGCTCGGCACGGCCATGATCTGGCGCTTGTCGACTTCAGCCTGGAACAAAGCACCGTCGATGGCGACGTGGCGGATGTTCGGGTTGAGCACGGCCATCAGGTTCAGCGCCTGGACCACGTCCGGGCAGTTCTGGCAGGACAGCGAGAAGTAAGTTTCGAAGCTGAACTCGCCTTTGAGCGAGCGGATCTGTTCAATCACCTCGACACTGGCTTTCGAAGGGTGACCGCCAACTTGCAGCAAGGCCAGCACCAACGAAGTGAATTCGTGGCCCATGGGGATGCCGGCGAAACGCAGGCTGATGTCGGCACCCGGGCGGTTGATCGAGAACGATGGCTTGCGCGCATCATCACCGTTGTCGAGCAAAGTAATTTGAGTGGAAAGACTGGCAACGTCTTTCAACAGTTCCAGCATTTCCTGGGATTTCGCACCGTCGTCGAGGGAAGCAACGATCTCGATCGGTTGGGTGACCCGTTCCAGGTACGATTTCAACTGGGCTTTAAGATTGGCGTCCAACATACGGGCGATTTCCTTTACTTTATTTGAGGCAAAAAAAAACGCCCGAGCGAATCTCGCCCGGGCGTTTTTATTGGGCGGTTGCAGCTTACTTAGGTGCGGAAACCCGCCCTGATGATGCGTGTGTCACAGACTTAGATCTTGCCGACCAGGTCCAGGGACGGAGCCAGAGTAGCCTCGCCTTCTTTCCACTTGGCTGGGCAGACTTCGCCCGGGTGAGCAGCAACGTACTGGGCAGCCTTGATTTTGCGCAGCAGTTCGGAAGCGTCACGACCAACACCGCCGTCGTTCAGCTCAACGATTTTGATCTGGCCTTCTGGGTTGATCACGAAGGTGCCACGGTCAGCCAGGCCAACTTCTTCGATCAGCACGTCGAAGTTGCGGGAGATGGCGTGGGTCGGGTCGCCGATCATGGTGTATTCGATTTTGCCGATGGCTGGCGAAGTGTTGTGCCAGGCAGCGTGAGCAAAGTGGGTGTCGGTGGAAACGCTGTAGATTTCGACGCCCAGTTTCTGGAACGCGGCGTAGTTGTCAGCCAGGTCTTCCAGTTCGGTTGGGCAAACGAAAGTGAAGTCAGCTGGGTAGAAGAACACGACAGACCACTTGCCTTTCAGGTCAGCGTCCGACACTTGTACGAAGTCGCCATTTTTGTAAGCGGTAGCTTTGAACGGTTTTACTTGGCTGTTGATGATAGGCATCGGTGACTCTCCGTCAGGGTTGAAAAGTTTGGTTGAGAAGTTGATGGAGTGAATCCTACCCACTCGATCGCCGGATGGCTCATTGGCAAAGCTCATGCTGCTCATTGGTTTTCGCTATTAGCGGAACGTATTAATAGAAGAAAACTTACTTAGCAGCGCCAATGGCCTTTTCCGCAAGGGGCGTCATCCCGAGAAACGGGTTGGCTTCAACATAGCGCATGGCGGATTTCATATCCTTCCAGCCCACGTAACTCATCAACGACTTCAAATCCCAACCACTTTGATGGGCCCATGTTGCAAAACCGCGACGCAGGGAGTGACTGGTGTAGTGCTCGGCCGGGATGCCGGCGCGCTCCAGTGCCTGGCGCATTAATGGAATTACGCTGTTGGCGTGCAAGCCCTCCTCGCTCAAGTGGCCCCAACGATCGATGCCACGAAACACTGGGCCGCGCACCAGAGCGGCTTCGGTGATCCAGGCGATGTAGGCCTGCACCGGACACAAACGCTGCAATGCCGGCGTTTGATAAGTCTTGCCGAGGTTTTCGCGGTCGCTCTTGCTGCGCGGCAAATAGAGCGTGATGCCCGATTGGGCAACGGCTTTCACATGCTCGATCTGCAATCGGCACAGCTCATCGCTGCGAAAGCCGCGCCAGAAGCCCAGCAGGATCAGCGCCATGTCGCGCCGCGCCCTCAGTAAACCGGGCTGATCTCCTTCGGTTCGAGCGGTTTGCGCTTCCTGCTCAAGCCACGCCACCACTTGCTCCAGATGCTGAAGCTGCAACGGCTCGGCTTGCTTTTCCTGTACCGGGTGCAATGCGCGAATCCCTTTGAAGACCTGGCGCACCACTGGCGCCTTGGTCGGATCGGCAAAGCCCTGGCTGTTGTGCCATTGCGCCAACGCCGACAGACGCAACTTCAGCGTGTTGATCGACAGCACGCCTGCATGCGCGACCAGATAGCGCGCGACGCTGTCGCCGGTCGCCGGCAGGAACCCGCCCCAACTGACTTCGAAGTGCTCGATGGCCGCCCGGTAGCTGCGACGGGTGTTGTCGCGGGTAGCAGCTTGCAGGTAGCGATCCAGATCGGTCATGGGCTCAACTCTCGAAAACGTACCGTTTTGGCGGGTGAAAACCGCATCTACTACTCATCACGCGGGGTAATACCAGTATATCCCGTGTTAGAAAACTAAAGGATTTAACTTTTAATATGCAATGGTACAATGTGTACATTAGTGGTACGCACCACATTACAAAATCGTAGGAAGACTCATGGCTCGTGGCGGTGTAAATAAAGCAGTGGTGCAAGCGGCGCGTTTGGCGATCCTCGCCCGTGGCGAAAACCCCAGCATTGATGCTGTACGGATTGAGATGGGCAATACCGGCTCGAAAACCACGATTCATCGGTATTTGAAGGAGCTGGATGGCGGCCCGGAGCGCACTGAAGCAACACACGAACCCATCGACGATGAGCTGGCCGGCCTGGTGTCACGCCTGGCGCAACGCCTGAAAGAGCAGGCCCAAGAGCCTATCGACCAGGCGCGCGAGCAGTTCGATCGCCAACGGAAGGAGCTGGAAACCCAGCTCGACGAAGCCCGCGAGGCCAATAGCGAACTGCATCAGCAGTATGAAATTCAAAGCCTGGCGCTGACCCAGGAATCCGACGCGTTGCTGGAAACCCGCTCGATGCTGCAGACCGAGCAGACCCGCAACGCCGGGCTGAACCAGGCGCTGGCGGATTTCGAGCTGCGCTTGCAAGACAAGGACGAGCAGATCCGCTCCCTAGAAGAGAAGCACCTGCACGCGCGGGATGCGCTCGAGCACTATCGCAACGCGGTCAAAGAGCAGCGCGAACAGGACCAGCGCCGTCACGAAAGCCAGGTGCAACAGATTCAGATGGAATTGCGACAGGCCCAGCAAAGCGCCCTCGTCCGCCAGGATGAGATCACCCAACTACATCGCGACAACGAACGCTTACTGACCGAGAACCGTGGCACCCTACGGGAATTGAGCCTGCTGCAAGAGCAACTCAAACAAGCCAACACGCGCCAGGATCAACTGCTGGAACAAGCCAACCGCGTCGACAGCGAACGCACCCTCCTCCAGGAGCGCTTGCGCATCGCCCTGCTGGAAAGTCAGGCGCTCAAACAGAACGTCGATGAGCAATCGCAGATCAATCAGTCATTGGAAATCGAATTGGCGAAGACCCAGGCCAGCCTGGATGAAAGTGTGCGTCTGGCAGCAGTCGTTGCGACCGCGCCAGACGCAGCAAAGGACGATTAACTCGCGACAGGCGTACGCATGGTGACGAACTCTTCGGCGGCCGTCGGATGCACGCCGATGGTTTCGTCGAAATCGCGCTTAGTGGCGCCGGCCTTCAGGGCAATCGCCAAGCCTTGGACGATTTCCCCGGCATCGGGACCGACCATGTGGCAACCCAACACTTTGTCGGTCTTGCCATCCACCACCAGCTTCATCAGCGTGCGCTCCTGACACTCGGTCAGGGTCAGCTTCATCGGTCGGAAACGGCTTTCGTAAATCACCACGTCGTGCCCGGCTTCACGAGCCTCTTCTTCGGTCAGGCCGACGGTGCCGATGTTCGGCAAGCTGAACACCGCTGTCGGGATCATCATGTAATCCACCGGACGATACTGCTCCGGCTTGAACAAGCGCCGCGCAACGGCCATGCCTTCGGCCAGCGCAACCGGGGTCAGCTGCACGCGACCGATCACATCGCCCAGCGCCAGGATCGACGGTTCGGCGGTTTGATACTGCTCGTCGACTTCGACGAAACCTTTCTTGTCGAGTTTGACGCCAGTGTTCTCCAGCCCGAGATTGTCCAGCATCGGACGCCGCCCCGTGGCATAGAACACGCAGTCAGCTTCCAGCTCGCGACCATCCTTGAGCGTCGCTTTCAGGCTACCGTCGGCCAGCTTCTCGATACGCTCGATGTCGGCGTTGAACTGCAGGTCCATGCCGCGCTTGGTCAGCTCTTCCTGCAAGTGTTTGCGCACCGCGCCATCGAAGCCACGCAGGAACAGATCGCCGCGATACAGCAGCGTGGTGTGTGCGCCCAAACCGTGGAAAATCCCGGCGAATTCCACCGCGATGTAACCACCGCCAACCACCAGCACGCGCTTCGGCAATTCTTTGAGGAAGAACGCCTGGTTGGAGCTGATCGCGTGCTCATGCCCCGGAATCTCCGGGATCTGCGGCCAGCCGCCCGTAGCAATCAGGATATTCTTGGCGCTGTAGCGCCCGCCATTGATCTCGACTGTATTCGGATCAACGATCTTGGCGTGGCCTTCATGCAAGGTCACGCCGCTGTTGACCAGCAGGTTGCGATAAATACCGTTGAGGCGATTGATCTCGCGATCCTTGTTGGCGATCAGCGTCGCCCAATCGAACTTCGCCTCACCCAGGCTCCAGCCGAAGCCGGAAGACTGTTCAAAGTCTTCGGCGAAGTGCGCACCGTAGACCAGCAGTTTTTTCGGCACGCAGCCGACGTTCACGCACGTGCCGCCCAGGTAGCGGCTTTCGGCCACGGCCACTTTCGCGCCAAAACCGGCAGCAAATCGCGCAGCCCGTACACCGCCGGAACCGGCACCAATCACATAAAGGTCAAAATCGTAGGCCATTTCTATCTCCTCGGCAGGCCATCAGCATACCCGCAGACGCCCTTTGGGCAAACGCTGCGAAGAATATGGGGCCGGAAAACGAAAAAACCACCCGAAGGTGGTTTTCTCAATACAAGTGGGTCAGGCGCTATCAGTAAGCCTTGCCAGTCTTGTAGAAGTTCTCGAAGCAGAAGTTGGTCGCTTCGATGTAGCCTTCAGCGCCACCGCAGTCGAAACGCTTGCCTTTGAACTTGTAGGCAATCACGCAACCGTTTTGCGCCTGCTTCATCAGGGCGTCGGTGATCTGGATCTCGCCGCCCTTGCCTGGCTCGGTTTGCTTGATCAGGTCAAAGATGTCCGGGGTCAGGATGTAACGGCCGATGATCGCCAGGTTCGACGGTGCATCTTCCGGCGCTGGTTTCTCAACCATGTTGCGCACGCGGTACAGGTCGTCACCGATCAAGTCACCAGCGATAACGCCGTACTTGTTGGTTTCCAGCGGGTCGACTTCCTGGATCGCGATGATCGAGCAGCGGTACTGTTTGTACAGCTTGACCATTTGGGTCAGGACGCCGTCACCGTCGAGGTTGACGCACAAGTCATCCGCCAGTACCACGGCGAACGGTTCGTCGCCGATCAGCGGACGGCCGGTCAGGATCGCGTGACCCAGGCCTTTCATTTCGGTCTGGCGAGTGTAGGAGAACGAGCACTCGTCGAGCAGTTTACGGATGCCGACCAGGTATTTTTCTTTGTCGGTGCCCTTGATCTGGTTTTCCAGCTCGTAGCTGATGTCGAAGTGGTCTTCCAGGGCGCGTTTGCCGCGACCGGTCACGATGGAGATTTCAGTCAACCCAGCGTCCAGTGCTTCTTCGACGCCGTACTGGATCAGTGGCTTGTTTACCACCGGCAGCATTTCTTTGGGCATGGCTTTAGTCGCTGGCAGGAAGCGAGTACCGTAACCGGCTGCTGGGAACAAGCATTTCTTGATCATATAAGTCCTTGAAAGGGCTGTGTGTACGAGTTTCGGCGCAGTCTAATCAGGCGGCGCGCACCTTACAATGCCCCGCACTGGCTAACCGATGCCATCATAGAGAAATATTCTGGCGGATAGTTCCCGTAAGCTTTTATAGATAGCACAGACCATCGGCTTTGCACTGACCGACAATCACACCACCATACGCCCATCAGCACCCGTTGAGGGCATTTGGCGTTATCATGGCGCGATTGAACCAGCCAACGAGGCAGATAGATGTCGGTAGCAAAAAGCGTCAACGGGTACCTGATCAACCAGGCAAAAGACGGCCAATGGTGGGTAGACAGCGTTGCTGGCGAGAATATCGCCGGACCTTTCCCGACCGAAGCGTTGGCGATCGAGGTGGCATCGGTGTTGCAGGATCAACCCGCAGGCCCCAAGCGGCGCGGCAAGGACAAGTCCTGAAACGCACCTGATTCGAGCAGCCCTGCCCTTGCGCAGGGCTTTTTTATGTTTGCCTGCATCAAAGTGGCCAATCGCTATAACCTTTTGACACCGCTGCTGTCACAGGCTTAGCCCCATCATCTGACGACGACAACGACATGAACAAACTTCTGGCACTGATTGCGGTACTGGCGCTCACTGGCTGCGCGACTTCTGAAAAAACCTACCTGAACAATGGCGAGCAAGGCCTGGCCATCGACTGCTCCGGGGAAGCCAATTCCTGGGCCACCTGCTACGAAAAAGCCGATGACTCCTGTGCCGGCACCGGCTACCGGATCGTGGGCACCGATGGAACACCCTCGACCAAGGAAAGCGACAAGACCCTGGGAGTCGATGTGGGCAACTACAAGAACCGCAGCGTGGTGGTGGTCTGCAAGTAAGGCGCCTGCCCTACATGTGGATTTCGGCAAACTTGATCCCGAGACCGCGCACGGTCTCGATCAAGTCGTCCAGGCGGCTGAAGGATTCGACTTCATCGTTATCATCCACCAGGAAATAACTGCGCCCGGCGCTCTTCTTGAAAAACACGATCCACTCCCCGGAGTTCGCCGGATTCTGAATCACGTGGGTGGCAGAGATATGGCCCTCTGCATGGCGCTCCCGTACTTGTTCTCGCTTCATGCGCGGCTCCAGAAATGACAATGCCGCCAAAGCATTGCTTAGGCGGCATCAGGTGGCTGTCGATAGTCTATCAGCCGGAAATGCACGCGGTGGCGGCACGCTGTACATCCTTGGGACGTACCGGCACGTTGGACATGCGCTCATGCAACTTGATGCCGCTGCCGCCGGAGCGGTCTTCGATATCAAATACGGCTGCCGGACCCGAGGAAAATTTCCCTGGAACGATCACACGCACGCCATCCTTGTGCGGCTCGAGCTGCAAGGCACCGCGGCTGGGGGCCAGCTTCTCGACCAGGCATTGCGCGTACTCCTGGGGTTTTTTACCTGAAATCACGCTCATGGTCGGCAGTGACTCGTTGATTTCTGCGACATTTGCACAACCACTCACCGCCAACGCTAGCGGCAGGACCAGGACACCCCATTTCATACAAAACCTCCGATAAAGACCCTCCGACAGCGTAATGACTGTTTTTCTCCGAGGCTCGTTGCATTTATCGCTCATAGAATTCCGAATAACTGTTTTTAATTGTCAAACACGACGCTGACAGCCAGATAATAACCCGTTCGGGCTGATAAACTGTGCCAATTGCCCTGCTATCGTTTTGATTTTGTAGAAAAAGCCCTTCTGGAGGCGCCTCATGAAATTTATCCACCAGCGCGAGCACCTCAATGAAGACGACATCGTCGTCATCCAGTGCTCCCAAATGTGCAACATTCGCTTGATGAACGACGCCAACTTCCGCAGCTTCAAGAATGGCGGCCGTCACACTTACCACGGCGGCGCATTTGATACTTTCCCGGCGCGCATCACCGCGCCGAGCACCGGTTTCTGGAACATCACCATCGACATGGTCAACAGCCGCAAGGCCATCAGCGTGACCCGCAAGCCGACCCTGACCCACTCGATCAAGATCGTCCGCCGCTCCAGCACAAAACTGAGCTGAGTAACGCCCACTTACGCAAACAGGCAGTCATGACCGTGGCCCAAACGACCAAATACGTCATCAAATACAAACTCAACGGCGAACGCCGCTTCGAATTTGCCCAGCTGGTAAACGGCTCTGAAGAAGAAGCCAAAGCTGCGCTGGACGCCATTCACGGCCAGAGCGAAGACGTCATCAGCGACATCAGCGTCAGCAAAGCTCTGTAACGCGACCGGGAGCGACAACACGGACGTCGGCTCCCTCGCCCGAATTCGACCGCAAGCGCCGGAGTGTTCGCACGATTGGCGCTCCCTAGACTGGCCACCTCAACCTTTGGTTAAGGAGTCAGAACATGTCTACTTCCTCGATTCGCTACATCAGCGGTACTTGCTCGCTGGGCGTGTTGTTGCTGGCCTTCAGTGACAAGGGGCTTTGTGCGCTGCTGCTCGGTGATGACCTGGCCACTCTTGAGCGCGATCTGGCGCGACGCTTTCGCGGCGAGCTTCAACGGGATGAGGGTTTGACGCCTCAGCTGCAGCAGACCCTGCGCCACCTCGACGATCCACGCCAGGCATTCGACTTGCCGCTGGATCTGGCGGGCAGCGACTTTCAACGGCAAGTCTGGAACGCCTTGCGGCAAATTCCGGCGGGTAAAACCGCCAGCTATCGCGAGATTGCGCAACGTCTCGATCAACCCAAGGCTTTTCGTGCGGTGGCCAATGCCTGCGGGGCCAACCCGGTTGCCGTGATCGTGCCTTGTCATCGAGTGCTGCGCCAGGACGGCAGCCTCGGCGGTTACCGCTGGGGACTGGACCGCAAACGGCAGTTGCTGGAACGTGAGGCGCACGCATGAGCAAACTGGACTGGGCGTTGCTGGAACAACAACTCGATCAAGACGGTTGCGCCATTATCCGTTCGTTGTTGAGCCACGAAACCTGTGACCAGGTCAGCGCGCTGTACCCCCGGCCCGAGCCCTTCCGCTCGCAAGTGATGATGGCCCGCCACGGCTTCGGGCGCGGGGAGTACAAGTACTTCAAGTACCCGTTGCCGGACACGGTGGCCCGGTTGCGTAGCGCGCTCTACCCGAAACTGGTGCCCATCGCCAATCGCTGGTACGAGCAGATGGACCTGCCGACCCGATTCCCCGACAGCCACGCGGCGTTTCTCAAACGCTGCCACGCCGCTGGTCAGGAGCGCCCGACACCCTTGTTGCTGCAATATGGCCCGCAGGACTACAACTGCTTGCATCAGGACTTGTACGGCGAGCATGTTTTCCCACTGCAAGTGGCGATTCTTCTGTCAGAACCGGAGGAAGACTTCACCGGCGGCGAATTCGTGCTGACCGAGCAGCGACCGCGGATGCAGTCGCGGCCCCAGGTGATCGGCCTGAAGAAAGGCGACGGACTGATCTTTGCGGTCAATCAGCGTCCGGTCAAAGGCGTTCGCGGCTATTACCGGGTCACGATGCGCCACGGCGTCAGTCGCCTGCACAGCGGTAAACGGCATACCCTTGGAATCATCTTTCACGATGCGTTATGACCCCATGAACCCGACCACCCTGGATTTATTCGCCGACAGCGAGCCCGAACAGCCGCCCCGCCGCGAACAGATCGGCGAACAGTCCTACGTCCTCCGGGGCTTTGCCCTGCCCATGATCGACCGATTGCTGCCGGCACTGGAAGCTGTGCTGCTGGCCGCGCCGTTTCGGCAAATGGTCACGCCCGGCGGTTTCACCATGTCGGTGGCCCTCAGCAGTTGCGGCGCGCTGGGCTGGACCACGGATCGCAGCGGCTATCGTTACACCCGCAATGATCCGCAAACCGGGCAACCCTGGCCGGCGATGCCCGAGGTGTTTTTCGAGCTGGCGCAAGCGGCGGCACGGGAAGCAGGATTTGAGGGCTTCGTGCCGGATTCCTGCCTGATCAACCGCTATATCCCGGGCGCCAAGATGTCATTGCATCAGGACAAAGACGAAGGTTCCTACGCTGCGCCCATCGTTTCGGTGTCGTTGGGTTTGCCGGCGATGTTCTTGTTCGGTGGATTTGAACGCAGTGACAAGAGCCAGCGTGTGCCGTTGTTTCACGGTGACATCGTGGTCTGGGGCGGTGTCGATCGCTTGCGTTATCACGGCGTCTTGCCGATCAAGGACGGGCAGCATCCGCGACTGGGCGAACAGCGGATCAACTTCACGTTTCGTACCGCGGGTTGAATTTGACCGCAAGACCCGGAGTGCGGCCTCACAACCAGCTGCATAATCTGTACGAAACCCGTCAACGGACCTGAAGCCATGACCTCCTCATCGACCAAGATCGCGACCGAGAATGACCCACGCTGGGCGGCCGTGGTTGCCCGCGACGCCAAGGCTGACGGGCAGTTTGTCTACGCGGTGAAAACCACCGGCATCTATTGCCGCCCCAGCAGCCTGGCGCGCTTGCCGAACCCGCAGAATGTCGAATTCTTCGATACCGCCGAGCAGGCCCAGGCAGCGGGTTATCGCCCTAGCAAACGGGCAGCGAAGGATCAAAGCGAGGTCGCCGCCCAGCATGCTGCGACCGTGGCGGCTGCCTGTCGCCAGATCGAGTCCGCCGAGAATTTACCGGCGCTGGGTGAACTGGCCGACGCGGCGGGCCTCAGCAGTTTCCACTTCCATCGCGTGTTTAAAGCCGTGACCGGCCTGACACCCAAGGGTTACGCCACCGCGCACCGTTCACGCAAAGTGCGCGATCGCTTGAGCGATGGCGGATCGGTGACTGACGCGCTGTATGACGCGGGTTTCAATTCCAACAGCCGATTTTATGAATCCGCTGATCAGTTGCTGGGCATGAAACCCGGCGATTACCGCGCCGAAGGCCAGAACAATGACATCCGCTTTGCGGTCGGCCAATGTTCCCTCGGGGCGATCCTGGTGGCGCAAAGTGAACGGGGTATCTGCGCGATTCTGTTGGGGGACGATCCACACCAACTGGTGTGCGATCTGCAGGACAAGTTCCGGCGCGCCAACCTGATTGGCGCCGATCACGGGTTCGAACAATTGATCGCCCAAGTCGTCGGATTTATCGAAGCGCCGGCCATCGGCCTGGACTTGCCCCTGGACGTGCGCGGCACCGCTTTCCAGGAAAGAGTCTGGCAAGCCCTGCGGGAAATTCCCGCCGGCAGCACCGCTAGCTACGCCGATATCGCCCAGCGCATCGGTTCGCCAAAAGCGGTGCGCGCCGTGGCCCAGGCCTGTGGCGCGAACAGCCTGGCCGTGGCAATCCCCTGTCACCGGGTGGTGCGCAGCGACGGCAACCTGTCGGGTTATCGCTGGGGTGTGGAGCGCAAACGGCAGTTGCTCGAACGTGAAACCCAGCCTTAGACGATGCCGATATGCACCGCGATCGACTCGGGGCCGTTATAGACTTCGAAGTCGGTGGCGAATCGGCGCGGGACCTGTGGATTGGCCTCGAAATAATTCCAGATATATTGCCAGGCACTGATCACAGCATCCGGCATCGGTCCGGAGCCCTCGAATACCAGGTAACGGCCCTCTTCGATGTTGATCGTCTCGTAACCTGACGCGGGTTCCTCGACCGCCATTCCGGCGGTCACATCGAACGCGCCGGAGGCATCGGATTCATAGCCGGAATACACGCCGTAGATCGGCGCGGCGGGTTGCTGCGGCGCAATCTGTTCATTCAACCCTTCGCCAAAGAAACGCCCCCACATCGGGCCGATTTTCGCCGTGTCAGCGGTTAGCTCGGCACTGTTACGGGTACGTACTTTCAAGCCCGAAACGTTGAACGGGGCCACGTAAACCTGTTTGACTTCCATTGAGGCGCCACTCCTTTTCATTGGGATCTGCGGCCCTTTCGAGCCGCAACGGCGCCTACCTTGTCAGCGATTGACGTCGACGACAACCCTGCCCCGTAGCTGACCGGCGAGCAAGCGCGGTGCGGCTTCAATCGCTTCGCTCAAGCCGATTTCGTGGCTGATCAATGGCAACAAGGCAAAGTCCAGATCCTCGGCCAGACGATTCCAGGCCTGCACGCGCTTGGCTTTCGGCTGGGTCACGCTGTTGATCCCGGCGAGGGTCACGCCACGCAAAATGAAGGGCGCGACGGAGGCCGGGAAATCCATGCCTTGCGCCAAACCACACGCAGCGACTGTGCCGTTGGCTTTGGTGCTGGCACAGGCGTTGGCCAGGGTGTGGCTGCCGACCGAATCGATCACCGCCGCCCAACGTTCCTTGGCCAGTGGTTTGCCCGGCTCGGACAGTGTGGCGCGGTCGATGATGTCATTGGCGCCCAACTGTTTAAGGTAGTCGTGCTCCGAGGTGCGCCCGGTCGATGCCACCACTCGATAGCCGAGCTTGCTTAACAGTGCAATGGCAAAACTGCCCACCCCGCCGTTGGCCCCGGTCACCAACACTTCACCCTGATCCGGCGTGACGCCGTTGTGCTCCAGCGCCAGGATGCAAAGCATCGCCGTGTAACCGGCCGTGCCGATCGCCATCGCTTGAGCCGTGGTGAAAGCCTTCGGCAGCGGGATCAGCCAGTCGCCATTGAGCCGCGCTTTCTGCGCCAACCCGCCCCAATGCCCTTCACCCACGCCCCAGCCATTCAGTACGACAAGGTCGCCGACCTTGTAGTCCGGATGCCCGCTGACTTCGACACTGCCCGCCAGATCGATCCCCGGCACCATGGGGAATTTTCGCACCACCGGACTGCTGCCGGTGATCGCCAGGCCATCCTTGAAATTCAACGTGCTGTACGCCACGCGCACCGTCACATCGCCTTCGGGCAGTTGATCGTCATTGATCTCTTGCAGTGTGGCCCGGTAACCGCTGTCATCTTTGTCGATCAAAATGCCCTTGAACATCGCTGCCTCCAATGGGTTTGCTGAAGTTGTGGTTCCATTGAAATAACACAAAGCAACACATTGCCCCACCCGACTTTCATCCAATCGCCAAATCCGCCGGGCGTTTCCAACACCGGCGGCTATGCTTTTTTCGCGGCCCTGAAATACCTGAAAAACCGCCCTGTCGATGGAGCTGACAATGCCTTACCTTCGCTCGTTTACCGTTTTGCTGATGCTTGGCCTGCTGGCGCTCAACAGCGCCCAGGCGGCACAGCCTCAAGCATCGACAGCCCCTGCGGCCCAGGCCGCAGCGAGCCCGACCTGGCCGCAGGTCCTGACCGCCGGCGATACCAAACTGACGATCTATCAGCCGCAACTCGACAGTTGGGACGGTTATACCCTTCAGGCCCGGGCGGCGGTCGAAGCCACCGGGGCCGATGGGAAATCCACCTATGGCATCGTCCAGTTCAGCGCCCATACCCTTGTGGACAAAGCCACGCGCTGGGTGGCGCTGGATCAATACACCCTGATCAAAGCGGATTTTCCGTCCAGCGCCGCGCAATCCGACGCGTGGGTCGCCGCCCTGAAAAAAGACGCAGCGAATCGCAAGAAAACTATTTCCCTGGACCAGCTCGAAGCAGCTGTCGGCGTGCTCGCGGCGGAGCAGAAATCCAGCAGCGATCCAATCGAAAATACCCCGCCGACCATCATCACCTCCGACGTCCCGGCATTACTGGTGTACATCGATGGCGAACCGGCCTACCGGCCGGTGGACGACACGGCGTTGCAACGGGTGATCAACACGCGACCGCTGCTGCTCAAGGATGCCCAAGGCAAACATTACCTGCATGTGTTCGACGGCTGGATGGTCGCCGATCAGCTCGGCGGCCCATATGCGCCGCTGCCCTCACCGTCAGCCGACCTGGAAAAAGCCAAGAAAGCGGCGATCCAGAGCCGTCAGGTTGATTTGCTGACCGGCCAAAGCGATCCGAAAGATAAAATTCCTACGCTGGCCAAGCCACCGATCCCACAGATCCACATCGCGACGACACCCACCGAATTGATCGTCACCGATGGCGCGCCGCAATGGCAGCCGATCCAGGGCACTCAGTTGCTCTATGTGACCAACACCACCGGGCATATCTTCAAGGAAATCGGTGATCAGGACAGCTATGTGCTGATCTCTGGGCGCTGGTTCAAAGCGGCTGATATGAAAGGACCGTGGACCTTCGCCCCGGCGGACAAATTACCGGCCGACTTCGCCAACATCCCCGATGACAGCGCCAAAGAAAACGTCAAAGCCTCGGTGGCCGGCACGCCCCAGGCCCGGGAAGCAGCGATTGCGGCAACCATCCCGCAGACCTCGGCCATCAAGAAGAGCCAGGTGAAAATGACCGCGCCGCAGTTCGACGGCCAACCGCAGCTCAAGGCCATCAGCGGCACGCCGCTGCAATATGTGGTCAACACGCCGACGCCGATCATCATGGTCGATGCCAAGAGTTGGTACGCGGTCGAGAACGGGATCTGGTTCAGCGCCACGTCGGTCCAGGGCCCGTGGTCGGTCGCGACTTCGGTGCCGGCGGTGATTTACTCGATTCCGCCCAGTTCGCCGATGCACTACATCACCTACGTGAAAGTCTATGAGGCCAACGGCGATACGGTGGTCGTGGGGTATACGCCGGGGTATCAGGGCTCCACCGTGGACCCGGCCAGCGGCGTGGTGGTCTATGGCACCGGTTACCCGTATACGCCATGGGTCGGCACTGTCTGGTACGGGCCGCCGGTGACCTACGGTTTCGGCGTCGCGATTCGCTACACCCCGTGGACCGGTTGGACCTTCGGTTTCGGTTTTGGCTGGAGTTGGGGCGGCAGCACCATGGCCATGGGCTGGGGGTGGGGCGCTTACCCATGGTGGGGCAATTACGGTTGGGGTTACGCCTGGGGCCCGCGCCTTTACCCGGCGCCAATGCCGTGGGGTGGCGCGGCGTATGGTTATCACGGCGGCGCAGTGGCTTGGGGACCGGGTGGTTGGGCCGGCAGCACCGGCAACATCTATCGCCAATGGGGCGATCGCGCCTCGGTCAGCCGTTACGGTGCGGGCTACAACGCCTGGACCGGCAATCGCTGGGCCGGTCAGGTCGGTTCTTCCTACAATTCTCGCACCGGCATTGCCACGGCCGGTCAGCGCGGCGCTGTACACAACGTCTACACCGGCAACTACGCCGCCGGCCGCAGCGGCGAGATCGTCGGCCCTAACGGCGGCGCGATTGCCGGCGGGAAGGTCACGGCGGGCAACGTGCGTAACGGCACCCAAGTCACCGCCAATCGCGGCGCCGTGTACAACCCCAACACCGACAAAACCACCCAGTACGGTGCCATTCGCGGACGCAACAGCGGCGCTGCGAAAGTCGGCGACAACGTCTACGCCGGGCATGACGGCAATGTGTACAAAAAGACCGACGATGGCTGGCAATCGATGGTCAAGGGCGGCGCGACACGGGTCAATCCGTCGAACAACGCTCAGTTGCAGAATCTAAACCGCGAATCGGCGGCGCGCTCTTTTGGCAATGAACGCTTCAACAACTATCACAACTCATCCCAGGTCATGAATCGCTCGTTCGGTGGAGGGGGTGGTGGCGGGTTCCATCGTCGTTGACATCCCGTTGAATGATCGCTGAAGGGACTGCCATGTTTCGTTTTATCAAAACCACCGTGGCCGGTGGGCTGCTGTTTATCCTGCCGCTGTTGCTGGTCTTCATGCTGCTGGAAAAAGGCGTTCGCCTGCTGCGCGAGCCGATCCACAAATTGCTGCCGATGTTCGCCGAGTACAGCGTCGCCGGGGTGACGCTGTTTACTCTCGTCGCATTGGTGGTGTTGGTGTTGATTTGTTTTTTTGCCGGGTTGCTGGCCAAGACCCGCTTGGGAACCACCGTGTTTAATGCGCTGGAAGACAACGTGCTCGGCAAAGTGCCCGGTTATACCCTGCTCAAGGATGCGACAGCGCACCTGGCCGGCCTGGAAAATGTCGAGGGCACCAAGGTCGGGTTGATCAACGAGGACGACGGTTGGTTGTTTTGCCTGGTGCTTGAACAGCAGCAGGCGTGGTATTCGGTGTTTATCCTCGATGCAGGCCCGGCGGGTGGCACGTCGGGTGAAGTACGCGTGGTCCCGGCTTCCCAGGTTCGCTTGACCGAACTGACCTGGGTGCAGGTGCTGGCCTGCGTCCGGCGTGGCGGCCATGGCGCGCTGGCACTCGCGGCCCCCTGGCTGCCAAAGGCATAAACATCGGCGTCGGTCTATTCTGAAAAACCGACTCGGACCGTTCAGAAAAACCGACTGGCCGGCCCTCCCCGTAGCTGATACAAAACGGGTATTACCGTCGATGTCGGAGAAGCTTCAAATGAGCCAATGGCCAGACACCCGCATTCTTGACCTGCTCGGGATCGAGTTACCGATCATCCAGGCACCCATGGCCGGCGCCCACGATTCCGCCATGGTGATTGCGGCGAGTAACGCCGGCGGTCTGGGCTCATTGCCCGCCGCGCTGTTGAGCATCGAGCAGTTGCGCGAAGAGCTGAAGACCATCCGCCAGCACAGCCAGCGGCCGTTCAACGTCAACTTTTTCTGCCATCAACCGCCAGCGCCCGACGAGCAAAAAGCCCGGGACTGGAAGAATCTGCTGGAGCCTTACTACCGTGAACTGGGCGCTGATTTCGACGCGCCTACGCCGGTGTCCAATCGTGCGCCGTTCGACGAAGCCGCCTGCGCATTGATCGAAGAGTTTCGCCCCGAGGTCGTGAGTTTTCACTTCGGCCTGCCGGAAAAATCCCTGCTGGATCGAGTGAAAGCCACCGGAGCGAAAATTCTGTCATCGGCAACCACTGTTGAAGAAGCCGTGTGGCTGGAACAACGCGGCTGTGACGCGATCATCGCCATGGGGTACGAGGCCGGTGGGCATCGCGGGATGTTTCTCAGCAATGATTTGACCAGCCAGGTTGGAACGTTCGCGCTGGTGCCGCAAATCGTCGATGCCGTGAAAGTGCCGGTGATTGCTGCTGGCGGAATCTCGGACGCGCGCGGGATTGCCGCCGCGTTTCACCTGGGCGCGTCGGCGGTGCAAGTGGGGACCGCGTATTTGTTCACGCCGGAAGCCAAGATCAGCGCGGCACACCACAAGGCGTTGCGCACCGCCAAGGAAAGCGAGACGGCGGTGACTAACCTCTTCACCGGACGCCCGGCGCGGGGGCTGCTGAATCGGGTGATGCGTGAAGTGGGCCCCATGAGCGACAAGGCCCCGGCCTTTCCACTGGCCGGTGGCGCGCTAATGCCATTGCGAGCAAAGGATCCTGCGGACTTCGCCAACCTGTGGGCCGGACAGGCGTTCAGGCTGAGCGTTGAATTCCCCACGGCGGAACTGACCCGGCGCTTGGCCGAAGAAGCTTTGGCAAAACTGACTCGCCACTAACCTGAGAACACCATAAGACCCTGTGGGAGCGAGCCTGCTCGCGAAAGCGGATCAACATTCAATAGACATGTTGACTGATCCATCGCCTTCGCGAGCAGGCTCGCTCCCACAGGGGATAGCGGTACCCCTGAAACCCTAATCAATCCATCGCAATACCAACAAGTTCCGTTTACCGGCATTTCGCTATATATTCCGATATATAGCGTTTCACCCCTCGCATCGGCGCAGTTCACCCCCCTATAAAAACTGCCCACTGCACTTGCCTACCACGGAGCCGTTCCATGACCATTCGTGTCTCACGTTTTGCCCCTACTTGCCTGGCGAGCCTGCTCGCTGTCTTCGCTTTCGGCTCGGCCCAGGCGGATGAAGTCCAGGTGGCTGTTGCCGCCAACTTCACCGCGCCGATCCAGGCGATCGCCGCCGATTTCGAAAAAGACACCGGGCACAAACTGGTAGCGGCTTATGGCGCGACCGGTCAGTTCTACACCCAGATCAAGAACGGCGCGCCGTTCGAAGTGTTCCTCTCGGCGGACGACACCACTCCACAAAAACTCGAAACCGAAGGCGACACCGTCAAGGGCTCGCGCTTCACCTACGCCATCGGCACCCTGGCGCTGTGGTCGGCCAAGGAAGGTTACGTCGATGCCAAAGGTGAAGTCCTGAAGAAAAACGAGTACCAGCACCTGTCCATCGCCAACCCGAAAGCCGCACCGTATGGCCTGGCGGCCACTCAGGTATTGGCTAAAGAAGGCCTGACCGACAAGGTCAAGGACAAGATCGTTGAAGGCCAGAACATCACCCAGGCCTATCAGTTCGTGTCCACCGGCAACGCAGAACTGGGCTTCGTGGCCTTGTCGCAGATCTACAAAGACGGCAAAGTCACCAGCGGTTCGGCGTGGATCGTTCCAGCCAGCCTGCACGACCCGATCAAACAAGACGCGGTGATCCTCAACAAAGGCAAAGACAACCCGGCTGCCAAGGCGCTGGTTGAATACCTGAAAGGCCCGAAAGCCGCCGCTGTTATCAAGTCCTACGGTTACCAACTCTAAATGACGCTGACGAGTGCCGATTTTTCCGCCATCTGGCTGACCCTGAAACTGGCGTCCCTGACGACCGTCATCCTGTTGGTGATCGGCACTCCGATTGCGTTATGGCTATCGCGCACCCGCTCCTGGTTGCGCGGCCCGGTCGGGGCGATCGTCGCCCTGCCCCTGGTGTTGCCGCCCACGGTGATTGGCTTCTATTTATTACTGGCACTCGGGCCTCACGGTTTCGTCGGCCAGTTCACCCAATCCCTGGGTTTCGGCACCCTCACTTTCAGTTTTGCAGGGTTGGTTATCGGCTCGGTGCTCTATTCGATGCCGTTCGTGGTGCAGCCGCTGCAAAACGCCTTTTCCGCCATTGGCACCCGCCCATTGGAAGTCGCCGCCACCTTGCGCGCCAATCCCTGGGACACGTTTTTCAGCGTGATCCTGCCCCTGGCGCGTCCCGGTTTCATCACCGCCGCGATTCTCGGTTTCGCCCATACGGTCGGCGAGTTCGGCGTGGTGTTGATGATCGGCGGCAACATCCCGGACAAGACCCGTGTGGTCTCAGTGCAGATCTACGATCACGTCGAAGCCATGGAATATGCCCAGGCCCATTGGCTGGCCGGGGCGATGTTGGTGTTTTCTTTCCTGGTGTTGCTGGCGCTCTACTCCAGCCGTAAAACCAAAGCGGGCTGGAGCTGATTGATGATTCACACCCGTCTGAAACTGAGTTACTCGGGGTTCGCCCTGGATGTGGATTTGCAATTGCCAGGGCGCGGCGTCACCGCACTGTTTGGCCATTCCGGCTCGGGCAAAACCACCTGCCTGCGCTGTATCGCCGGGCTGGAGAAGGCTGAGGAAGGCTTTATCCAGATCAACGATGAAGTCTGGCAGGACAGCAGCCGGAAGATTTTCGTCCCGCCGCACAAACGCGCGCTCGGTTATGTGTTTCAAGAGGCCAGCCTGTTTCCACATTTGTCGGTGTTGGCCAACCTGGAGTTCGGCCTCAAGCGCATCCCGAAACAGCAGCGCCGGGTCGATATGGCCCACGCCACCGAGTTGCTGGGCATCGGTCATCTGCTGGACCGTCATCCGCAACACCTGTCCGGCGGCGAGCGCCAACGCATCGGCATCGCCCGCGCCCTGCTCACCAGCCCGAAACTGTTGCTGATGGACGAGCCCCTGGCGGCGCTGGACAGCCAACGCAAAAACGAAATCCTGCCGTACCTGCAACGGCTGCACGATGAACTGGACATTCCTGTGCTGTACGTCAGTCATTCCCAGGATGAAGTGGCGCGACTGGCCGACCATATCGTCCTGCTCAGCGACGGCCAGGCTTTGGCCAGCGGCCCGATCGGCGAAACCCTGGCCCGCCTCGACCTGCCGCTGGCCCTGGGGGACGACGCTGGCGTGGTGATCGAAGGACACGTCAGTGCCTACGACAGCGCTTATCAATTGCTGACCCTGCAACTGCCGAATTCCGGCCTGAATCTGCGTGTGCCCCATGCGCCGATGACCGAAGGCCAGGCCCTGCGCTGCAAAGTGCAGGCGCGGGACGTCAGCCTGAGCCTGCACAGCGTCGAGCAAAGCAGCATTCTCAATCGCCTGCCGGTCACGGTGATCAGTGAACTCGGCGCCGACAACGCCGCCCATGTGCTGATTCGCCTGGACGCGGGCGGCACGCCGTTGCTGGCACGGATCACCCGCTACTCCCGGGATCAACTGGGCATCCATCCCGGACAGGCGTTATGGGCGCAGATCAAGGCAGTCGCCGTGCTGGCCTGAATCCGTTGGCACCACGGCGATAGCGCGCGGTCAATGGCTTAACAAGCCCTCGATTCGTTGCCAAGGACTACCGCCATGCCCGACACCGCGCTGACCGATGTGTTGCCGCCCGACCTGCATTACGTCGATGACACCCAGCCCGGCATCACCCGCAGGAAACTGCGGGGCAAGTTCTGTTATTTCGACCCGGCCGGCCAGCGCATCACCGATCCCGATGAAATAAAGCGCATCAACGCCCTGGCGGTGCCCCCGGCCTACACCGACGTGTGGATCAGCGCCGACCCGCGCGGACATCTGCAAGCCACCGGCCGCGATGCCCGGGGCCGCAAACAATACCGCTATCACGTGCGCTGGCGCGAAGTGCGCGATGCCGACAAGTACTCACGACTGCGCGACTTCGGCCTGGCCCTGCCGAAACTGCGCAAGCAACTGGAAGCCCTGCTGGCGGCGCCGGGCTTCAGCCGCGACAAGGTCATGGCCACGGTCATCACCCTGCTCGACGCGACGCTGATCCGGGTCGGCAACACCCAATATGCGCGGGACAACCGCTCCTATGGCCTGACCACCCTGCGCAACCGGCACGTCGAGGTCAATGGCAGTGCGATCCTGTTCCAGTTTCGCGGCAAGAGCGGCGTCGAACACCAGATCACCGTGAAAGACCGGCGACTGGCGCGAATCATCAAGCGCTGCCTGGAAATCCCCGGACAAAACCTGTTTCAGTACCTCGATGAAAACGGCGAGCGACACACCGTCACTTCCTCCGACGTCAACGCCTACCTGCAAACCCTCACCGGCGCCGACTTCACCGCCAAGGATTACCGCACTTGGGCGGGCAGCGCACTGGCGTTGTCGGTGTTGCGGGAACTGCAGTGGCAGCCTGAATCCGATGCCAAGCGGCATATGGTGGAAATGGTCAAGAACGTCGCCAAACAACTGGGCAACACCCCGGCGGTGTGCCGCAAGTGCTACATCCATCCAGCGGTGCTGGAGGGTTTCCTGCTTGGCGCCCTGGCTGAATTGCCGCGACCGAGGGTACGTAAAGGACTGAGGGCTGAAGAAGTCGGGCTGGCGATCTTCCTTGAAAAAATGGTCGCGGCCGCCCAAAAATCCTGACACTCACTCCTACGAGGGCCTTGATCGAGCATCCAACCGACGAACAGACCTGTCTATTTTTTGCACGATCGTAAAGGGCTTCTATAGTTGATCTGAACACGAATCAGCTACGGTGGTGCCATGGAAGACATTTTCGTTGTGAAACGTTGCAACAAGATCATCATTCATGGCCGCCGGGCCGGAGAAGTGAATCACGCACCACCGGCCGCCGCCGTCTGGTATCGCATCGCCGATACCCGCACTCGTGGCTTTATTGGTGACGGTTACGATCACGAAGAAGACGCCCGCCGTGAGTGCCACCAACTGAACGCCCGCTCACAAGTGACAGCCCGGCAAAGCTGAAAGGGTTCAAGATTTTTTACCGGGTCTATACTGAAATCAGCTGAAGGACCAGCGACCCCATCGGCAGAGAGCTCGCATCCGCGGGCTTTTTGCTGCCACTGCCAGGTTTGCTTTAAATGGAGGTGTGTCATGTCCGAAAAAGAGTCCATCACCACCCTGCTCACCCTGCTTGACTCCCGTCAGGCTCGTCTCGCGGCCGCGTGCAAGGAAATTGCCGACTGGGTCGATCATCAAGGCGGGCATCCGACGGCCCTGAAAATTCGTGACCGGCTGAACGACATCGAGAAAGACGCACCGCTGATTCGCAGCACGCTGTCTTCGTTGCGCCCTGTCGAACCACCGCTGCCCCGGTTCAGATAATCATTTGACTCAAGGACAGGCCTGACTCAGGAAGCATGAACGGCGACAACCGTGTCACCGAGACCCTGCCTGCCTGATAGCCTCCTACCACACCCGCAACCCGGCCTCGCGCTGGGATTTTTTTGCGCCTGATCTTTCACATCCTGTTCACAACCGACGCCCTACTGTGGACTCACTCCTTTGAAGAATCCCTTGGCCCGCCCGCATGCGGGCTTTTTTTTGGACTGGATTCCATCAACGAACGCTGCCGACGGCGGGAGGTCAAACGATCACACGTCAAGAAGGAGACGTCCCAATGGTCACTCACTTCAAAGTCGGCGGGCATCTGGCCTGCGGTCATACAGGCACCAAACTGGTTTCGAGCAAAATACTCGCCCAAGTGAAATGCAGAAGCTGTCGCAACACCGATGCGTTCAAGGACGCGCGAAAAGACGAACGCAATGCGGCACGGCGCGCGGCGCGCAAGGCAAAGGTTACTCATACCGCCAATGATTGGCGTGCCGAGTGGGTTCAGCGACTGACTGCGATGGCAGGCATGCAACGCCTGCCCCGGGGATTCAGAGGCCAACCGTTTGTTTAGCTGACACGCCGCATGCCCGTTAGCGATCCGCAACGGTGCCCGCCCTGGTCTGTTTAGACGCCAGGCGGGTTATCGGGAGGATCGCTTCCGTCGCGGCTATTGATAAAGGCATTCCAGTGCACATAGGCATCGTGCTGGCGTTTGACGGCTTCCTCCCAGACAGGTCCGGACACAGACCTGGATGAGATCAGCTTCATCATTTCAGAGGTTGCAGCATCGAGATCCACAAGTAGCTCATGTGATTTGATCCTGAAATCATCGACAGATGTCATTGCCCACTCTCCGGTCTTGCCATCCTTTAGAAGCAAATGCTTCTGGACAAGTTGAGCGTGGATTCACTGAATGATTCATAGATGCCGATCACCGGTACAGCCCCACCGAAAATAGTGGACCAGAAACAAACAAGGGTTTGCATCAGCTTTCGCTCGCAAACCCTTGATTTTAGATGGTGCCCGAAGCCGGAATCGAACCGGCACGCCCTTACGAGCGGGGGATTTTAAGTCCCATGCGTCTACCAGTTTCGCCATTCGGGCGGTAGCGCGGTGAAGTGGTCTGAAGGCTGCCGGATAAACACCTGGCAGTTCTGACGCTTGTGCAGCAGAGGTGGAAATATATACATCCCTCCCCCGTGAAGCAAGTTCGCCGATGGCCTTTTCAAGACTAAATCTTGCAGGACGGCGAAAATAAAAAAGCTCCGTAGATCAAGGATCTACGGAGCTCGTCTAAAGTGGAGGCCGAGGTCGGAATCGAACCGGCGTAGGCGGATTTGCAATCCGCTGCATAACCATTTTGCTACTCGGCCTCAAACATCTGATGTCAGTAGCACGACACCAAATGCATACAAACGCTGAGCTTCGAGAGTTGATTAAATCATTCTCTAACTCGTTGAAAACATTGAGCTTTTTAAGCCGTCAGTGCTTTCGATGGCGTGAATTATGTACTGATTTCCCGAGGCTGGCAACCCCTTGATTTCAAAAAAAATTTCTGCCCCGTTGATCACGCCGGGTTTCACGCAGCGTCACGTTGCTCATGCCGTTCCAGCGACTGCTGTACCAAGTGAGCAAGGTGATTGTCCAATGCGTTAACCAGGGCTTTGGTGCGTTTTGAATCTTTGAAATACTGATAACCGTAAAACACCGCTCCCACCAGGAAACCCAGCGCATAGGCGCCAGTCACGTAGCCCAGGACAATCCACAACGCCAATGCGATCAGCAGCGCTTTGTAGTTGTAAGGCGTCAGTCCCAGTTGCTTGTTCAAGCCATCTCCATTTTTCAGCACCCACTGTTTGTCAGCGCTGTGGTTGACCAGCACGCTGTGATAGACATTCGCGCCGCCCTTGTTGCCGGCGCTGATCAACGTGATCTGCTGACCGGTGCGCAACGGAATGTCATAGCCCCGAAGTTTCACGTCGCATTCCTTGCCATTGCTGGTCTTTACCCAGAACTCATGGTTGATGACGTTGACCGAACTGATCTGCGCCGCCGCGACATGACCGCCCTCCTTGCCCACATAACCGCCGCCACCACTGGAGGAGACCAAGGTTTCGTTGAGCTTTTCACTGCCGATCACTTCGCCGCTCAACGCTTGGAATACAACCGTTTTGTCGCCATGGATAAAGTCTTGCATCTCGATTCCTTGATAGGCCTATGTCAACTGACAGTCAGGGCGCAGGGTCCGTAAAGGTCGAATGCTACTAATTAGCCATCATCCTGTCCAGAAAGCCTCTGCACCTTGACATTGGTTGCCCCACCGCTCCTTAAAGTGACCTAGAATTTCCCACCCAACGGATACTCCACCGCCAGCCGAATCTGGTTGGCATCCAGCTCGGCCTGGGCCGCATTCCCTCGATGCACCGCATGGCGCAAGGTAACCGCCAGGTTCTTCGCCGCGCCGGATTGCACCACGTATTTGGCCTGTAGATCCCGTTCCCAATGTTTGCCGCCCTGCCCGTAACCCAGCCATTTGTAGCCGCCGTTCGGGTCCATGTGGCTGCCGTCGATGCCACTGCCTCGGACGTAGAGTGCGCCGAAGGTCAGGCCGGGGATGCCATAGCCCGCCAGGTTCAGGTCGTAGCGAGCCTGCCAGGATGCCTCTTGCGGGGCGTTGAAGTCGGACAGGGCTACGGCGTTGCTCAGGTAGATTGCGCCCCGTGTGACGTAGTCGTAGGGCGTGTCGCCGTCGACTTTTTGATAACCCAGACCAAAACTGTGGGAACCGACCTTATAGGTCGTCAGAAAACTCCACGTGGTGTTGTAGATCCGGCCGGACAAGGCTTTGCCGGTGTCCTGGGTGCGATACAGATTGAGGTCGAAAGTCAGGTCCTGCCCGTCCGCCAGCGGCTGAGTGTAGACAGCGCCCAGATAGTGCTGCCGCCACGTATCGGCGTAGAGCGCACTGAACAGGCTGGCATTCAGCCCTTTGACCGCCGTGTTGCGCACGCCCACCAGATCGAAGCTGTCGCCCTGCTTGCCGTTGGAATAATTGACCACAAATCCCTGGTCATGACTGGTGGCGTTGCGGTCGGTGCTTTCGTTGAAGTGTCCGCCGTACAGCGTAGTGGCGGGCAATTCTCGGCTGGTCAGCAACCAGCCCGTGGCGGTTTCGGGCAGCAGTCGGCTGTCCGACGATCCGAACACCGGGGTTTTCACCCGTTGCTCGCCGTAACGCAGTTCGGTGGAAGAGAAGCGCAGTTTGGCCACCGCACCACCGCGACTGTACTCATCCTTGGGATGCCCATCATTGTCCACGCCCAGCAACCGCGCTTTGCCGGCCCGCCCGCCCCCGCTGTCCAGCTCCCAGCCAGAATAAACATGGGCGTCGAAGCCAAAACCTACAGTGCCACGGGTATATCCAGAGCTGAAATCAGCCATCAGACCGTAGGCCCATTCTTCGGCAAGGTCACTGCGCTGGGCGCGGGGTTTGTAGGCATTGCGCGCGCCGTTGCTCAGGGCGCCATGTTGATAGTCGCGACGGTCGTAGACGCTGCGGTTGAGCAGGTTCCACTGACTGTCCTCGACAAAGCCTTTTGCGTTGTCCTGCTCTGAAGCCAGGGCGAACAGGGACTGCCCGCCCAATGCCAATAGCAGGGTGTGTGTCGATAGGGTTTTCACTGTGCAACTCCACGGAATTCGGGGTCTGCAAGGTGTCCCGCCAAACGGGGGGACACCCTCGGGCACCTCAGAGGTATTTGAGGATCGCGATGTCGCGACGACGCTGCTTGAGGCTGGCGAACCAGCGCGTCGGGAAGAACATCAGCACGCCGAGAATCGCGCTCCACAGCCACACGGTCGGCAGGTTATCGAAGCCGTAATACGCCCCCTGATTGGCGCCCCAGATCGCAACGGCCACCAGGTACATGGCCTTGAGCACATAGAGGTGCAGCAAATAGAAGAACATCGGCGCGCCGCCGTAGATCGCCAGCGTCGCGGTGGACCAGCGATCCTGCAACTTCTCGAACAACGCCAGCAGAAGCAGCCCCAAGCCGAGGGTCGGCATCAGGAACATCAGCGACGGCGGATACTTCTTCGCACTCATGAAACTCATGAAAGTGCGCAGCGAGTCGCCGGTCTGCACCCACGGCTTCTCGCCATAGACGTTCAGGTAACGGATGAACACGAACGCCACCAGCAAGCCGACGCCGAGTTTGACCAAACGGGAAATCCGCTCGGCCGGTTCCATGTCCTTGCCGAACCACGGTCCGATGGCCCAGCCCAACAAAATCACGCCGATCCACGGCAGCACCGGATACGTGGTGCGCGCCCGGGTGAACTCGGTGATGTCGATAAACACCTTCTGATGCAGGATCGACCACGGCACATAAAACGGCGACTCCGGCCCGACCACCACGTTGTCGAACAGGTTGTGCCCGGCGACGATCACCAGCCCCAGCACGATCAACCAACTGCGTTTGAAGTGCAGCAACCCGGCGAGCACGATCATGCAGATTCCGATGCACCAGATCACTTGCAGCCACAGGGTCTTGGGCGGGAACTCGGCGTTCCAGGCGAAGCAGACGAAGGTGATCTCCAGAAACACGAGGAAGAACCCGCGCTTGAGCAGGAACACCGAGGTTTCGCTGGCGGTGTGTTTCTGGCTGTAGAGCCAGGCCGACAGGCCGGTGAGGAAGATAAACACCGGGGCGCAGATTTCGCTGAGCATGCGGGTGAAGTACAGGTCCGGCGTGACGCTCAAGGCGTCGATCGGGTCGGTAACCTGACGGTGCAGCAGGAAGGTTTCCCGCACATGGTCGATCAGCATCAACAGCATGACGAAACCGCGCAAGGCATCGATCGCCAGCATCCGGGTGTTGGCTTTTACAGCGGGGGTGGCCAGCGCCGGGGAAATACTTCCCGCCTGCCCGGCCAATCCTGAAGATTGGGACATCGTGGTGACTCCTTTGGGGGCAATGGATCAGGCCTGTTTCTTCAACCGGGCGACTTCGGAAGCCGGTAGCTGCGACGGTGCCCGTGGCAACGACGGCTTGCCCTCGGCCCGATAGAACGACAGCGTCGAGCTGAAGCTCTTCAGGTCATACGGCTCGGCCTTGCCTTGGGGGCTGACGCGTTCACCGGGGGTGCGGTCCTTGTATTCGACGGCGACCACATACGTGCCCTGCCAGGGCAACTCGAAGCTGACCTTGCCCGTCGCATCGGTGCGCTGGGTGAAGACTTCGCCAGAGCCGGTTTCCAGCATAACGTCCTGATCCGCCAGCGGTTTTTTCGAATAGTACACTTGGAACTGCGCCGTGTTTGCGTCAGCGATGCCGGTGGGCACGATGTCCAGGGTCAGTTCCGGGCTGCGCGCGCGTAAATCGCCGACCCATCGGGTCGCCGGCGTCCAGTGGGTTTTCAGCGTCTTGTCGGCTTCGTGCAGGTCGAAGATCGGATAATGCGGATCTTGGGCCAGAAGTGAGTCATCGCGCTTGGCCTGATGCGCCACCGCAAATGCCTGACGTTGCAACGTCAGATTCAATGGTTTCGAATTGTTGCTGATCGACCATCCCTTGAGTTGCTGGAACCGGTCCATCCCGCCCGGCGTCACCTCCAGCATGTTCTTGTCATATTCCCCGTAGTACAACGCCAACGGTTGCCCCGGTGGCTGTTCGTACCAGATCTGATGCGCCTCGCTGCTGCCAGCCAGCAGCAAGACGCCGTAACCCAACAGTGCTTTTGCGTTGCTCATTCGCATTTTTTTGGCTCCGATTGGTGTTATTTCGCGATTTGCTGCCGGCGCTTCATCCTCCCGAAATCCGCGACATCACAAACCACGCCCCTCTCTCTGTACGCATTACAGCGCGAAGACTTTTGCGCGTTGTTCTGAAATCAGTGGGTGTGGAGTCATCGGAGACTGTTTTTGCGGGGGAAACAGCGGTTTATGCGGCTTGCGCCAGGATGAGGCGGGATGGGTGGTTCTAGCGGACTCATGTCCAAACGCGGTGCATGCAGCACTGCAAAAACAATGTGGGAGCGGGCTTGCTCGCGAAGGCGTCATCTCAGTCAACATCTGCTTTGACTGACACACCGCTTTCGCGAGCAAGCCCGCTCCCACAGGGGATTTGAGTTGGGGGTGGGAATGCTGCCAGTCAGTGCCGCAACAATTTACGCAACGGCACGCCGTCCTTGAGCACAGGCGACTTGATGACGATGTAGCTGAAGTACTTGGAGATGCCGATGTTCTTGTCCAGCAGGCTTTCGATCACTTCCTGGTAATGCTGGATGCTGCGGGTCATGAAGCGCACCAGGTAATCGTAGCCACCGCTGATCAAATGGCATTCGAGCACTTCATCCACCAGGCGAATGTTGGATTCGAACTTGGCGAAGTCTTCGCGCTTGTGGTCGCTCAGGGTGATTTCGGTGAAGACCGTCACCGAGTCAGTGATTTTCGCCAGGTTCAGGTGCGCCTTGTAGCTGGAAATGTACCCGGCCGATTCCAGCCGCTTGACCCGTTGCAGGCAGGGGCTGGCCGATAAACCCACGGCATCGGCAAGGCTGACGTTGGTCATGCGCCCATCCTTTTGCAGCTCAACCAGGATGCTGATGTCGATTCGGTCCAGTTTTACTAAACCTTCCATTGCGTACCTCTTGACTGCCGTTTGTAAGACAATCTTCTAGCAAAATCAGCGCCGTAAAGACAGCTGATGCTGAGCCACCAGATCCGCCATGCTGTTGATGCAGTAATCCGCCGCGCAAGGCGTCGGGTGTTTGACCCGGCCACGACAGATCAGGCACACATCGCGACTCGCCTGGCGACTGGCGGAAGGCCTCGTCACTTGCAGGATTTCGCCGGGCTTGAAGGCGTTAGCGTGTAGCCACTCTGTATCCTGCAACGGGTCGCTGGCCAGCGAGATAAAGTCATCGGGCATGATCCCCAGACGTTCACAAAGCTGCCCGCGATCCTCGGCATCCCGATCGCCCTGTACCAGCAGACGATAGAACTTGCGCAGGTACAACATTGCCCCCGGCGCGTCCTCGAATAGCGACCAGCCGGCCACCGAACGGGCGAAGCTCATGCCCTCCTCCCAACTGGCTTTCAACCCCCAGCGCTCGGCCAACTGGCGATGGGCAAAACACAGCAGTCCACTGAAGCCTAGCTCACCGAAGCGCGGATACAGCGCGCGCACCACCTCGCCGAATTCAGCCAGCACCTGTTCCTTGTCCGGGTGCCCGCCCCGGCTGTCGAGCAGCGGTTGCAACGCCGCCCAAACCCCCGAGTCACGATCGACCAGGACTTCATCGCAATCGATGAGCAGCGCACGATATTCAGTCAGCCCCATGGTGTGCCAAGCCTCCAATGATGCATTCCATCCCTCCATGCTCCATAACGGCTCACGGGCGATGCCTCGCAGCAGCGCCCCGAGCCGGCAGAAGCTCAGTTCAAGACGCGTGCCAAAGCGGCTTCGAGAATCTGCAGCGCTTCGTCGACCTGGGCTTCGGTCGCCACCAGTGGCGCGAGGAACCGCAGCACGTTGCGATACACGCCACACTTGATCACCAGCAAGCCACCCTTGCGCGCTTCATCGATCAGCCGCTGATTGAGGTCGGCGTCCGGCGTGCGGGCCTCATCCGGTTTGATCAGCTCGATGGCCAGCATGAAGCCGGCGCCGCGCACGTCGCCGATTTGCGGGTGACGGCTCTGCAAGCGCAGCAGCCCCTGACGCAAACGCTCGCCCAACGCTTCGCCGCGGGTCAGCAGTTGCTCTTCCTCGAAGGCATCGATCACCGCCAGTGCCGCCGCGCAAGACAACGCATTGCCGCCATAGGTGCCGCCCAGGCCACCGGGCAGCGGCGCGTCCATGATCGCGGCTTTGCCGACCACACCGGACAACGGCAAGCCACCGGCCAGGCTTTTGGCGACCGTCACCAGGTCCGGCTGGATCCCCGCGTGCTGGAAACCGAACCATTTGCCGGTGCGGCCGAAACCAGTCTGGATTTCATCGAGAATCAGCACGATGCCGTGCTTCTCAGTCAGAGCGCGCAAGCCTTTGAGAAACTCCACCGGCGCCGAAAGGAAACCGCCGTCACCCTGCACCGGTTCGATGATGATCGCGGCGACCCGCTCCGGCGCAACCTGGGTAGCGAGCAATTCGTCCAGCGCCTTGAGCGCCATATCGCTGGTAACGCCGCGATAGGCATTCGGATACGGCGTATGGAACACCTCCGGCGCGAACGGCCCGAAGTTCTGTTTGTACGGTTGGCTCATGCCGGTCAGCGTGGTGCCGAGCAAGGTACGACCGTGGAAACCGCCACGAAAGGCAATCACCGCCGAACGATTGGTGTGGGCACGGGCGATCTTCACCGCGTTTTCCACGGCCTCGGCGCCAGAGGTGAAGAACGCCGCTTTATAGGCTTCTTTACCGCCGATCATTTCGCACAAGCGCTGGGCCAGATCCAGATACGGCTTGTAGGCGACCACCTGGAAACAGGCGTGGGAGACTTTTTGCAGCTGCGCCTGCACCGCCGCGACGACTTTCGGGTGGTTATGGCCGATGTTCAGCACGCCGATGCCGCCGACAAAATCCAGGTAGCGCTTACCGTCCACATCCCACAACTCGGCACCTTGGGCGCGATCGATCACCAACGGGTGAGCGGTGACCAGGCCACGTGGCACGAATTGATCGCGCTGACGGAGCAAATGAGGGGTTTCGTCGACTTTGCTATTCATGGCATTTCCCATCGTGAGTCCGGCAACCGGGAGGTGGTTGCGATGCTGTCCAGATTAAGGCCTGGGCGAAACGAACTACGCCGAACTTGGCCCCTGAGAAATTCGGATCGACTGTTTTCGCCCTGCCAAACGGCAGATTCCTTCAGCCCGCCGAATCTGCCGCTGCCTCGGCGATACAACGCGGCCGGAGCCGTTTAACCCGGTGCTTTCGACAGATCCTGCGCCGGAAGTGCGCGATGATGAGAGCACCTTCACCCTTTCAGGAATTGCCCATGGCCCTGCTTTATAAAGCTGACCCTGTGCGCGGCGAACAGTGGCAAGCGCTGTTCGCCGAACACGCCCCGGATATCGAATGGCGCGCCTGGCCGGAGATTGGCGATCCGTCGCAGATTGAATACCTGGCGGCGTGGCAGGCGCCGGATGATCTGCAAACGGTGTTGCCGAACCTGAAGGTGTTGTTCGCGCTGTCCGCCGGGGTCGATCAACTGGACCTCAGCCGTATTCCGGAGAGCTTGCCGGTGGTGAGGTTGCTCGATCCGGGCATTACCCGTGGCATGTGCGAGTACGCGAGTTTTGCCGTGCTCGGCCTGCACCGGGACATGCTGCGTTATCGGCAGCAGCAGCTGGCGCGGTGTTGGCAGGCGCACTTGCTGCAACCGGCGAGCAAGCGTCGGGTGGGTGTGATGGGGCTGGGTGCGCAGGCACAGCAAATTCTGGCGACGCTGCAACCGTTGGGGTTTGCGTTGAAGGGTTGGGCGCGCAGTGCGCATCAGGTGGCGGGCGTGGATTGTTATGCCGGTCGCGAGCAACTGCCGGCGTTCCTCAGTCAGTGCGATATTTTGTTGTGTGTGCTGCCGTTGACTAAGCAAACCCAGGGGATTCTGGATCGTGACTTATTCAGGCAACTGCCCCGTGGCGCGGCGTTGATCAATATGGGGCGTGGTGGACATCTGGTGGAAAGTGATTTGCTGGAGGCGCTGGACAACGGGCAATTGAGCGGC
This sequence comes from Pseudomonas sp. NPDC096950, assembly GCF_044762525.1. Taxonomy (NCBI): domain Bacteria; kingdom Pseudomonadati; phylum Pseudomonadota; class Gammaproteobacteria; order Pseudomonadales; family Pseudomonadaceae; genus Pseudomonas; species Pseudomonas sp. NPDC096950. Next base: position 146,811 of record NZ_JBIWEL010000013.1, read on the forward strand.
GCGGTGCTGGATGTGCTGCAACAGGAACCGGCACCGGCGGAGCATCCGTTCTGGGGGCATCCGCAGATTCTGCTGACACCGCATATTGCGGCGATGACCCAGCCGGAAAGTGCGTTTGGGGTGTTGTTGGAGAATATTCGGCGGTTTGAGCGAGGCGAGCCAATGGTGGGCCAGATCGACCGCCGCCAGGGATATTGAGTGGGTCAGGCTCGGCATTGGCGGTGTCTATTATATCCACCCCTCACCCTAACCCTCTCCCCAAAGGGGCGAGGGGACTGACCGAGTAGATCTGTAAAAATTCTGCGACCTGCAATACCGAGTCGAACTCAGGTTTGAACTGCATGAAGATCGGCTCCCTTTCCCCCTCTCCCCTCTGGGGAGAGGGTTGGGGTGAGGGGTGGATCTAGAATCCCCCCACATGCTCAAAGCCGATCAACAATCGCCTTACCAACATCCTGCGTCGAGCCCTTCCCGCCCAGGTCCGGCGTAATCGGCCCCTCCGCTATCACCCGTTCGATCGCCTGCAAAATCCCGTCATGAGCCGCGCGATAGCGTTCATCGCCATTCCCGAGGAAGTCCAGCATCAACGCCCCGGACCAGATCATCGCAATCGGATTGGCGATGTTCTGCCCATAGATATCCGGCGCCGAACCATGCACCGGTTCAAACAACGACGGAAACCGCCGCTCCGGATCAAGATTCGCCGACGGCGCAATCCCGATGGTCCCGGCACACGCCGGCCCCAAATCGGAAAGGATGTCGCCAAACAGGTTCGACGCCACCACCACATCAAACCGGTCCGGTTGCAGTACGAAGCGCGCGCACAGAATGTCGATGTGCTGCTTGTCCCAGGTGATCTCCGGGTACTTCGCCGCCATCAACGCGGTGCGCTCGTCCCAGTACGGCATGCTGATGGAAATCCCGTTGGACTTGGTTGCCGCCGTCAGTCGCTTGCGTGGCCGGGTCTGGGCCAGGTCGAAGGCGAATTTGAGAATCCGGTCGACGCCACGCCGGGTGAACACCGATTCCTGCAGCACGAATTCATGCTCGGTGCCTTCGAACATCTTGCCGCCAACCGAGGAATATTCGCCCTCGGTGTTTTCGCGGATCACCACAAAATCGATGTCCCCCGGTTTGCGTCCGGCCAACGGACACGGCACACCGGGAAACAATCGCACCGGGCGGATGTTCACGTATTGGTCGAAATCCCGGCGAAACTTCAGCAACGAACCCCACAACGAGATGTGATCCGGCACCTTGTCCGGCCAACCGACGGCGCCGAAGTAGATCGCGTCGAAACCCTTGAGCTGTTCGAACCAGTCATCGGGCATCATCTGCCCGTGTTCCAGGTAGTAATCGCAATGCGCCCAGTCGAGCACTTCGATGCTCAGATCCAGTTGCCATTTCTTCGCGGCTTGCTCCAGCACCCGCAGCCCTTCCGGCAGCACTTCCTTGCCGATGCCATCGCCGGCAATCGCGGCGATTCTGAATGTCTTGCTCATCAATGTGCCTCCCCCAGTGTCTGTGAATTACAGCCCGCCGATGTGGAAGGCTTTGACTTCAAGGTATTCGTCCAGGCCGTACTTGCTGCCCTCGCGGCCCAGGCCCGATTGCTTGATGCCGCCGAACGGCGCGACTTCCATGGAAATGATCCCGGTGTTGAGGCCGACCATGCCGAACTCCAGCGCCTCGCCAAAACGCCATGAGCGGCGCAAGTCCTGAGTGAAATAGTAGGCGCCCAGACCGTAAGGCGTGGCGTTGGCCAGCGCGAGGGCTTCGGCTTCATCGGTAAAGCGCATCAGCGGTGCGACCGGGCCGAAGGTTTCTTCGTTGGCCAGCAACATACCGGCATGGGTGTTGCCGAGAACCGTGGGTTGTACGAACTGGTTGTCGCCCTCGGGAATGCCGCCGCAGAGCAACGTCGCGCCTTGGCTCAAGGCATCGTCGATATGCCGGGCGACCTTATTCACGGCAGCCGGGTTGATCAGCGGGCCGATGGTGACGTCGGCGTCGAGGCCGTTGCCGACCTTGAGCTTGCCGACCTCTTCCACCAGGCGCTTGGCGAAACGTTCATAGATGCCGTCCTGCACCAGAATCCGATTCGCGCAGACGCAGGTCTGGCCGGCGTTGCGAAACTTGCTGAGCATAATCCCGGCCACGGCCTGCTCGAGGTCCGCGTCATCGAACACGATGAACGGCGCGTTGCCGCCCAGTTCCAGGCTCAGGCGCTTGATGTGTTCGGCGCTTTGACGCATCAGCAAACGGCCCACGGCGGTCGAACCGGTGAAGGAAATCTTGCGCACCGTCGGGTTGCTAGTCAGCTCTTCGCCGATACCAGCGGGCATGCCGGTCAATACGTTGAACACCCCGGCCGGAATGCCGACGCGTTCGGCCAATACCGCCAACGCGAGAGCCGACAACGGCGTCAAGTCCGACGGCTTGACGATGATCGGGCAGCCCGCCGCCAATGCCGGTGCGCACTTGCGGGTGATCATCGCGTTCGGGAAATTCCACGGGGTGATCGCGGCGCAGACGCCAACCGGTTGCTTGAGGGTGAGCAATCGACGGTCGCCGCTGGGGGCCGGCATGGTTTCGCCGTAGACCCGCCGGGCTTCTTCGGCGAACCATTTGACGAAACCGGCGCCGTAGCGGATTTCGCCCTTGGCTTCGTTTAGTGGTTTGCCCTGCTCGCAAGTCATGATCAGCGCCAGGTCGTCGAGGTTGTCGATCATGGCCTGATACCAACGCTCCAGCAGCGCCGCACGCTCGGCGGCCGGGCGAGCGCGCCAGGCCGGCCAGGCATTGTCGGCGGCCTTGATCGCGCGCCGGGTTTCCGCGCCTTGCATGGCCGGCACCCGAGCGAGCAACTGGCCGCTGGCCGGGGCGATGACGTCCAGGGTCGCGGCGTTGTCGGCGCCGATCCACTGCCCGTCCACATACGCGAGTTCTGCCAAAAGGCTGGGGTCTTTCAAACGATTCTTGAGCATGGTCGAGTCCTGATCCGAGACATGCTCAAGTCTAGGGAGGTGTGGCGGAGGAGGATGCTGAAAGCGTTTTGAGGACAGTGTCGGATGCTGAAATTCGCCTCGCCACAGCAGATGATCGTTCCCACGCGCAGCAAAGGAATGCCTCAACGGACACTCTGCGTTCGGCTCTGGATGGGACGCGGAGCGTCCCGGGCTGCATTCCCACGCGGAGCGTGGGAACGATCAACCCTGTGGGAGCGGGCTTGCTCGCGAAAGCGGTTTAACATTCAACATCATCGTTGACAGATACATAGCTTTCGCGAGCAAGCCCGCTCCCACATTGGATCTCTACTGTTTCAGGGACCCGAGCAATCCATCCAGAAACCGCTCCCCGGCCTCCATCTGGCTGATCTCGATAAACTCGTCCGGCTTGTGCGCCTGTTCAATCGAGCCCGGCCCGCAGACCACCACCGGCACATCCAGCCGTTGTTTGAACAACCCGCCCTCGGTGCCGAACGAAACCTTCGCCGTCCCGGTATCCGGCGCGGCGAAGTTTTTCAGGAAACGCACCGCTTCGACGCTCGGGTGCGTGTCGAGGCCGGGATAGACGTTGAGGGTTTCGATCTCGATCGCCGCCACGCTCGACAACAACCGCGCCTCGCGCACGATCAGTTCGGCACGTTCCTGCATCTGCTCCAGAAACTGATCCAGGTTGTCCGCCGGCAAGTTGCGCACTTCGAAATCCAGGGTGCACAAATTCGGCACGATGTTCAGCGCGCGGCCGCCGCCGATCTGCCCGACATGCACGGTGCTGTAAGGCACGTCGTAATCGGCATCCTGGGCGCCCTGCTCTTGCAGTTGCTGTTGGCTCTGGCGCAACGCGGCGATGAAATCGCAGGCCACGTGGATTGCGTTGACCGAGCGCGGCGCCAGGGACGAATGCGCCTCCAGGCCCCGGCAATAGGTGCGATACGAACCCTTACCCTTGTGCCCAAGCACGAATTGCATGTTGGTCGGCTCGCCGATCAGGCACAAAAACGGCCGCACCGGCGTCAGGTGCAGCACGTCGAGCAAGCGCCGCACACCGACGCAACCGGTCTCTTCGTCGTGGGACAGCGCCAGTTGCAGCGGCCGGCTCAAGGAATGGTCGGCAGCGTCGAGCATGGCGTCGATGGCCAGGGCGATGAAACCTTTCATATCGCAACTGCCGCGCCCGTAGATCTTGCCGTCCTGCACCGTCGCCTGGAACGGCGGCACGGTCCAGGCCTGCCCCGCCGCCGGCACCACGTCGGTGTGGCCGGACAGAAGAATCCCCGGCAGCTCTTTCGGGCCGGTGCTGGCGAACAGGTTGGCCTTCTTGCCGGTTTCATCCTTGACGATCAGCGACTCGATACCCTTGCTCAGCAGCAAGTCGCGCACATACTCGATCAGGGCCATGTTCGACTCCGAAGACACGGTGTCGAAGGCCATCAGGCGTTTGAGAATATCCAGTACGCGGGGTTTCATGAGGCCTTGCTCCGTTGCTCGGCTAAATGGGCGAACCGGCGAATGGAGAACGGCTCAATCGAAGTGCTGGTGCTGCCGGTGCTGATCAGTTCGGCCAACACGTCACCGACGCCGGGGCCGAGTTGGAAGCCGTGGCCGCAGAAGCCAAACGCGTAGAACAAGCCGTCGACAGTGCCACTCGGGCCCATGATCGGCAAGGAGTCTGGCAGATAACCTTCGATGCCGCTCCAGACGCGGATGATGTTGAGGTTGCCGACACCTGGCAGCAAGCGGCGCATCTGATTCATCTGGTTGAGGATGCTGCGCGGCTCGACGTAGGCCCGGCGATTGAGCATGTCCGGTTTGCTGCGATAACCACCGCCGATGACGATATTGCCGCGCGGAATCTGCCGGAAGTAGATCACTTCCTCGGGAATTTTGGTGTAGACGCCGATCACCGTCGGCAAGGCGTAGGGCACCGGTTCGGTCACCGCCATTTGCGGGCCGTGGGTGTCCAGTGGCACCGGCTCGCCGAACTGATCCGAGAGCTTTTGCCCCCATGCACCGGCCGTAATCAGCAGTTGCGCGGCGCTGAACTGACGGCCGTCGGTGGTGATGACGCTGAATTCGCCGCCGACTTTCTGCACCTCGGCCACTTCCGTCTGTTCCTCGATCTGCGCCCCGAGTCGGCGTGCTGCACGGGCAAACGCGGGAGCAGCCAAACGCGGGTTGGCGTGCCCATCGTGAGGCGCATAGGAGCCGCCCTTCACATCCTTCCCGAGGAATGGAAAGCGCTGATGCAACTCGGCACCGCGATAAATCTTCAGGTCCAGTTGCGCCGCCTCAGGCGCAGCGGCATAGGCCTCCAGCTCGGCAATCTCGTCTTCGCGATAACACACGCGCATATGCCCGCTGGCGATGAATTCCAGGTCATCGTCGATCAGTTCCGGCAAGCGTTTCCACAGGGCCCAGGAGCGGTTGGCCAGTTCCAGCTGGCCGAGGTAACGCCCCTGGCGCCGCACGTTGCCGAAGTTCACGCCGCTGGCGTACTGACCGATCTGGTCACGCTCCAGCAGGATCACCGACTGCCCGCGCTTGCGCAGGAAAAATGCCGTCGCCGAGCCCATCAGGCCGCCGCCGACAATCAGCACATCGGCTTTCTGTAACGTCATGGCGACACCTCCTCGGTGAGCATCGAAAGGGGTTTGACCGGCGCTTGGCCGCGTTGACGGCCGACCTGTTGCACGCTGACGCCCGCCGCAGCCGCAATCACTTCCGCGCCAGCCTGGGAACAATAACGGCCCTGACAGCGGCCCATGCCGACCCGGCTGAAGGCCTTGGCCCGATTGACTTCGCAGGCGCCTTTCTCGCTGACGGTGCGGCGCAGTTCACCGGCGCTGATCATCTCGCAGCGGCAGACGATGGCGCTGTCGGGCAAGGCTTTGGCTTGCTCGGCGGGCCAGGGAAACGCCTGGGCCAGGCCGAGGCGGAACTGGTCCATTACGGCCAAGGCCTGGCGTTGTTCGTCGCGCAACCCGGCGTTCACCGGTTGCTGCAGGTCTTCCAGCAGCGCCATGGCCACTAGCCGCCCGGCGTGCTCGGCGGCGTCGGCACCGCGAATCTTCGAGCCGTCGCCAGCGGCATACACGCCACTGACCGAGGTCCGGCCCTCCTCATCCACCGCCAGCCACCATTGGCCGGAGGCCTCGTCGAAGCGCATGCGGCAACCGGCCAAGTCCGCCAGTTGGGTTTCCGGGCGCAAGTGATAACCCAGGGCCACGGCATCGCAATCGACGCTCAAGTCCTCGCCACGCGCCGTCAGCACTCGCACGCCACTGACGCCGCTGCTGGCATCGCCCAGCACCTGCAAAGGCTTGATCCCCAAATGCACCGGAATCTTCGCCCGATACAGTTGAGCCAACAATTTCATCCCGGTGATCAGCAATCCGGGCCGCGCCAGCAATTTTGGCAATGCACCGATGCGTTTGCTGAACGGCGAGGTATCTAGCACCGCCGTCACCGTCGCGCCTGCCTTCACATACTGACTGGCGACCAGGTACAGCAACGGCCCGCTGCCCATAAACACTACGCTGCGGCCAATCGAAACTGCCTGGGACTTGAGCGCAATCTGCGCCCCGCCGAGGCTGTAGGTGCCTGCTAACTGCCAGCCTTCGATCGGCATCAAGCGGTCGGTGGCGCCGGTGCAGAGGATCAGTGCGTCGTAATCCACCGTCGTGTGCTTGCCCTGTTTGACGCAGCACAACTGCCCCGGTGTCAGGTTCCACACCAGGGTATCGGGGCGGTAATCGATAGCGCCACGCAGACGATCAAAACTGTCGTGCAGGTCCCGGGCCTTGCGCGCTTCGGTGCCGTACAGCGTCGCGTAATTACGGGTAAACCCTTCAGGCTGGCGACGATAAATCTGCCCGCCATCCCGACGATTTTCATCGATCAGGATCGGTTTGAACCCCGCCGCCACCAGGGTTTCGGCACAGCGAATACCCGCCGGCCCGGCGCCGACAATCACTATCCGTGCAGTGGCCATGTCGCCTCCGGTTGTGTGGTGACGATGTCCAGCCCTTCGCGGACTTCGTTGGAGCATGCGCGCAGACGCTCGCCGCTGCGGGTCCAGACCCAGCAATCCTGGCACGCGCCCATCAGGCAGAAACCGGCGCGTCGGCCCGAATCAAACTCCGACTGGCGCAACCCGTTGCCCTGGGTCAGCAACGCCACCATCAAGGTATCGCCCTGCAACGCCTCGATAGCCGCACCGTCCACCTGCAGTTTGACGGTCGGCCGGCCCTGCTCGGCCAGCCTCACAAAACGTCCCTTCATGCGTAGGCTCCGTGGGTCATGGTGATCACATCCTGCTGGGTTTTCAGCAACTCGGCGCTGTCGTGATGGCAGAGGATTTCACTGCCGCCGTCGATGATGCGACGGTTCGGCGCGGTGCGATTGCACAGGCCATCGACCCGCACCGGGCAGCGACTGAGGAAGGTGCACAGCTCCGGCACGTTGGCCCTGGCGCCAATCGGCGGCAGCTCGGCGCAGGTGGTGCCGCAGTTTTCCAGCCAGCCCTGACGCAGTTCCGGCACCGAATGAATCAACAGATCGGTGTACGGATGGAACGGGGCCTGGGCAAACGACTGTCGGGTGCCGGCCTGGATCTTGTGGCCGCTGTACATCACCACAATGTCATCGCACAGCGCGCGCACCGTGGAAATGTCGTGGCTGATAAACAGATAGGAAACCCCCAGCTCCTGACGCAGGTCGCGCAGCAGTTCGAGAATCGCCGCACCGACCACCGTGTCCAGCGCCGAGGTGACTTCATCACAGAGGATCAAATCCGGTTTGGCCGCCAAGGCACGGGCCAGGTTGACCCGCTGCTTTTGACCGCCGGACAGTTCATTCGGCCGCCGTTCCGCCAGGGTCCGGGGCAAGCGCACCAGGTCCAGCAGCTCGCCGATACGCTCGCGCAACGCCGCGCCCTTGAGGCCGAAATACATCTTCAGTGGCCGGCTCAGAATCGTGCTGACGCTGTGCATCGGGTTGAGCGCGGTGTCGGCGTTCTGGAACACCATTTGAATGCGACGGAATTGTTCGTCGGTACGCTCGGACAAGCAGCCGCCCAAGGGTTGGCCGTCGAAGGTCAAGCCACCGAGCGCCGGGGTCAGCAACCCCGCGACCACTCGGGCCAGGGTCGATTTACCGGAACCGGACTCACCGATCACGCCGATGGCCTGGCCCCGGCGTACGGTCAGGTCGATGTCTTCCAGCACGCGGATCGCCGGCATGCCATGCATGTTCTTGTTGCCGTAACCGGCGGTCAGGCCCTGGATGGTCAGCAATGGCGTGTCTTCGGCTACGCCGCAGGGCGGGCGGATCGTCGTGTCGGGGCGCGCCGCCGCCAACAGGCTGCGGGTGTATTCGTGGGTTGGCGCTTTGAGCAACGGCGCGGTGGCGCTCTGTTCGAAGATCTGGCCGCCGTTGAGCACGACAATTTGATCGGCCATTTGCGCGACCACCGCCAAGTCGTGGGACACGTAGACCGCCGTCGCCCCGCGCTCACGGACTACGCGTTTGAAGGCGCGCAGCACATCGATCTGGGTGGTGACGTCGAGGGCAGTGGTCGGCTCATCGAGCACCACCAGCAACGGATCGCTGATCAGCGCCATGGCGGCCATCACCCGTTGCAGTTGCCCGCCGGACACCTGATGCGGGTAACGCTGGCCAATGTGGTCCGGGTCCGGCAACGCGAGGTCGCGGAACAACTGGATGGCTTTGGCTTCGAGCACAGCGCGCGTGCCGAGGCCATGAATCAAGGCGCCCTCCACCACTTGGTCGATCAACTTCTTCGCCGGGTTGAATGCCGCCGCCGCGCTTTGCGCGATGTACGACACCCGGTTGCCGCGCAGGCCCTGCAATTCCTTTTCGCTGAGGGCGAGCATGTTGTGCTCGCCGACCTGCACCACGCCACCAGACAACCGGCAACCGCGTCGCGCATAGCCCAGCAGTGCCAGGGCGATGGTGGTTTTGCCGGAGCCGGATTCCCCGATCAGCGCCAGCACTTCACCTTTTTCCAGGGCGAAGCTCACGCCTTTGACGATCTCCGTTTCTCCGCGCTCGCCACAGGCGACCACGCGCAGGTCTTCGACTCGGATCAATTCAGTCATCTCAATGCCCTCCCGTGCGGCGACTACGTCGGGACGACAGTCTGTCGATAAACAGATTCACGCCGATGGTCAGGGTGCCGATGGCCAGCGCTGGAATCACGATGGCCGGCGCGCCCTGGTTGAGGCCACCGATGTTTTCCCGCACCAGCGAACCGAGGTCGGCGTCCGGCGGTTGCACGCCGAGGCCGAGGAAGCTCATGCCGCTGAGCAACAACACGATGAAGCCAAAGCGCAGGCCCAGGTCGGTCAGCACCGGGTTGAGCATGTTTGGCAAAATTTCCACGCAAGCGATGTACAAGCGGCGCTCGCCACGGGTACGGGCGACTTGCACGTATTCCAGGGCTTCGATGTTCACTGCCATGCTGCGGGCGATGCGGAATGCGCCGGGGGTGAAACTCAGGACCGCCGTGCATATCAACAAGGTCACCGAAGAGCCGAAGGCCGAGACCATGATCAGCGCCAGCATCTTGCTCGGGATCGAGATAAACGCATCCATCAAACGACTGATCACTTCGTCCAGCCACTTCGGCGACACCACCGAAAGCAAAGCACAACTGGTGCCCAGGCCGCTGGCCAATACGGCCGCAATCAATGCCAGGCCCACGGTAAACCGCGCACCGACGAGCACGCGGCTGAGCATGTCGCGGCCCAGGTAATCGGTGCCGAACGGGTACAACGCACTGATGCTGTCGAAGACATTGTCAGAGACCACTTCACCCACCGGGTGCGGCGCCAGCCACGGCCCGAAGACCGCCACCAGCAACCAGATCACGCACATCGCGGCGCCGATCAGACCCAGCCACGCCGGGCCATGGGACACCTTGCCAACCGACAGGTCGGGGGTCGCAGGCGTCGATTTCACAATGAGATTGTTCATTGGTTTCTCAGCCTCGGATTGGACAGAATCGCGCACAGGTCGGCAATCAGCACCAACCCCAGGTACGCGGTACAGAACAGCATGGTGCAGGCCTGGACCAGCGCCATGTCACGGTTGGTCACGGCATCGACCATCAGGCTGGCGATGCCGGGGTAGTTGAAAATCGTCTCGACAATCACCACTCCACCGAGCAAATACGAAAGGCTCAGGGCGATGGCGTTGGCAATCGGCCCGATCGCGTTGGGCAAGGCATGGCGCAGCACGATACGCATCGGGCTGACGCCTTTGAGCCGGGCCATTTCCACGTATGGGCTGTCGAGTTGATCGATGACGGCGGCGCGAGTCATGCGGGCCATTTGCGCGACGATCACGCAGCACAGGGTCATCACCGGCAAGGCGTAGGTGCGCATGAATTGCCACGGTGAGGTGATGTCGCTGGCATAGGACAGCGCCGACAACCAACCAAGGTTCACCGCAAAAATGAGTACCGCCAGGGTCGCTACCAGGAACTCCGGGACGGCGACCATGGCCAGGGTGAAAAAGCTCAGGAAGCTGTCGATGCGCCCGCCCCGGCCCATGGCCGAACCGATGCCGAGGATCAACGCCACCGGCACCGAGACCAGCGCCGTGGCGGCCGCCAGCATCAGGGTGTTGGGCACGCGGCCGGCCATCAACTCACCGACGGGCATCGCGTTGGACACCGACAGGCCCATGTCGCCGCTGAGCAAGTTCATCAACCAGTGCAGGTAACGCAGCACACCGGGCTGGTCGAGCCCCAGCTTCAGGCGCAGTGCCGCCACCTGTTCCGGCGTGGCGAACTGCCCGAGGGATTGTTGCGCCGCGTCCCCCGGCAGTACCGCCGTGATCGCAAACACGACCATGGACACGATCAACAAAGTCACGATCGCGGCGCCCAGACGCCGACCGATCAACCACAGTGTGTTGCTATTCATCGCCTACCCTCCTGCACTGTCCCTGACGTACAACCCAACTACCCATCAAGCGTCCAGCCAGACCTGCTCGGCGAACATGTAGCCCATGAAGCCACCCAGCGGATTGCTGCCGTAGCCTTTGATGCGCTGGTCAACGCCATCGATGTTGCTGATGAAAACCGGCACGCCGATACCGCTGTGGTCATGCACCAGGGTTTGCATGTCCGCGTACATCTTGCTGCGCTTGGCGTCGTCGGTTTCCCCGCGAGCGAGCATCAGCAACTGGTCGAACTGGTCGTTCTGCCAGCCGGATTCATTCCACGGCGCCTTCGACTGGAAGAACTGCGAGAACATCACGTCGGCGTTCGGCCGCGGGTTGATGTTGCCGAAGCTCAGCGGGTGCTTCATCCAGTGGTTGGACCAGTAGCCGTCGCTCGGCAAGCGGTTGACGTCGAGCTTGAGCCCGGCCTGCTTCGCCGATTGCTGCAACAGCACGGCGATGTCCACTGAACCGGTGGCGGCGGGCGACGCGACCAGCGGCATGCTGATGCTTTCCATGCCGGCCTTCTTGAGCAGAAATTTGGCTTTTTCCGGGTCGTAGACGGTTTGCGGCAGGTCGGCGTTGTAGTAGCGCGAACCGGGGGCAATCGGATGGTCGTTACCGACCACGGCAAAGCCACGGAATACGGCGGATTTGATCTGTTCGCGGTCCATCAGGTGCTTCATGGCCTGGGTGAATTCCGCGCTTTTACCCGGCATCTGATCCTGACGGATGATCAAGTCAGTGTAGTTGCCCGATGGCGCATCGACGACCCGGTGCTTGGCGCTGGCCTTGATCCGCGTGGTGGAGCGCGGGTTGACCTCGTTGATCATGTGTACGTCGCCGGACAGCAGCGCGTTGACCCGGGACGGTTCGTCGGCAATCGCTATGAATTCGATCTCGTCGAGGTACGGCAGGCCCGGTTTCCAGTAGCCGGTGTTGCGCGCGGCAATCGAACGCACGCCGGGTTTGAATTCCTTGACCTTGAATGGCCCGGTGCCGATGCCCTGGTTGAAGTCAGTGGTGCCTTCGGGAACGATCAGCAGGTGCGACACGGCGAGGATCGACGGCAATTCGGCGTTCGGCGCACTGAGGCGGATCTGCACTTCATTGGTGCCGGTGGCCTTGATCTCGGCGAACTGCTCCATCAGCGGCATGACCTTGGAACCGGTCAGCGGGTCCTTGTGCCGCGACAGCGAGTACACCACGTCGGCGGCGCTGAGGGTCTTGCCGTTGTGGAAGGTCACGTCCTTGCGCAGGGTGATGGTCCACAGCGTGGCGTCGGTGTTGTCGATGCGCTCGGCGAGTTCCAGTTGCGGCACCAGGTGCGTGTCGAAACGGGTCAGGCCGTTGTAGAACATGAAGTGGCGCACGTAGTCGGTGGACAGCGCGCCTTTGGCCGGGTCGAGGGTGTCGGCGGTGGAGCTGGACATGCCGGCGACACGAATGCGCCCGCCCGGTTTGCCTTTGCCGGGGGTGGCGGCTTCTTCGGCGAACAGTTTGCCGGCGGCGCCAAACAGGCTGCCGGCGCCCGCTGCGGCGACACCCGCCACGCCGAGCATTTGCAGGGCGTTGCGGCGCGACATGCCGCGATTGAGGCCTTCAAACACTCGCAGGCTTTCTTGGCCGGAAATCAGTGGGGAGTCGATCTTCTTGTCAGTCATATCAGTTGTACCTGTCGATAATGAGAAGGCTCGGGTTGTCCGGAGCGTTGAAACGCAAACGACGGTGACGCCACAACATCAACTCAATGCAAATAATCCTGGAAGCGGTAATAGGCGCCCACGAACGGCAGGAACCACGGTTTGCCGAAGTGTCCGGGGATCGCCGGCCAATCGAGTTCGCGCCAGGGGTTGGCCTCGACCTTGCCGGCCATCACCTCGGCCATGACCTGGCCCATATGCACCGACATCTGCACCCCGTGGCCGCTGTAGCCCATGGAGTGATAAACCCCGCCGTGCTGGCCGGCCCGAGGCAAACGGTCGGAGGTCATGTCCACCAACCCGCCCCAGCAGTAATCGATTTTCACGTTGGCCAGCTGCGGGAACATCTGCACCATCGCCGCTTGCAGCACCTTGCCGCTCTTGGCGTCGTTGACGCTGTCGGACATCGCGAACCGCGCACGGCCGCCGAACAGCAGGCGGTTGTCCGGGGTCAGGCGGAAGTAATTGCCGATCATGCGGCTGGTGACATAGGCGCGACGGCCCGGCAGCAGTTGCTCGATCAGCTCTTTTGAAAGCACTTCGGTGGCGATCACAAAACTGCCCACCGGCACGATCCGCCGCCGATACCAGCCCAAGCCACCGTGCTGACAGGCGCCGGTGGCCAGCAAAACCTGCCCGGCGTGCAGCGAACCCTTGCTGGTGTTGACCTGATAGCCGCCGGCCTGGGCTTTCCAGTCCAGCACCGAAGTGCCTTGATGGATCAGTGCGCCATGACGCGCAGCGGCTTCGGCCAACCCGACGCCGAAACGCCCGACGTGCATCTGCACGCCGTTGCGCTGCAGCAAGCCACCGTGGAATTGCGCCGAATTGACTTCGGCGCGGGTCTGTTCGGCGGACAGCAACTCGACCTCGGCATCGACTTCCTTGCGAATCAATTCGCAGGTCCGCGCCAGGCCTTCGTAGTGCAGCGGCTTGGCCGCCAACTTGAGCTTGCCGTTGCGGATCAGGTCGCACGCAATCTGCTCCTGCTCCACCAGCGATACCACGCTCTGCACCGCGCTTTCGTAGGCCTGGTAATAAGCCCGGGCCTTATCGGCGCCGAGGCTGGCGCTGAGCCCGGCGTAATCCTGAGCCACCCCGGTGTTGCACTGGCCACCGTTGCGCCCCGAGGCTTCACCGATCACCCGCCCGGCTTCGAGCACCACCACACTGGCGCCTTTCAGGGCCAATGCCCGGGCCGCCGCCAGACCGGTAAAACCGCCACCGACGATGGCCACGTCGACCTGCGCCGGCAATGCGCCGAGCTGGGCACCGGTGAAAGCCGGTGCGGTGTCGAGCCAGTAGGATTCACTGCCCATGTCCAACCCCTTATGCGGTAGTGACTCAGAGACCAACCAGTGCCGCGAGCCCACCGATGTCGGTGATCTGCTGATAGCCGTAGAAGGCATTGCCCGGGACTTCATGACCACGGGCGACGAAGGCCTTGTTCTTGATCTTCATGTCGTGGGCCGGCATCAGGTCGTAACGGAAGCTGGAGGACACATGCAAGATGTCTTCCGGGCCGCAGTTGAGGTTGTCGAGCATGTACTCGAACGCCGCCAGACGCGGCTTGTAGGCCTGGGCCTGTTCTGCGGTGAAGACCTTGTGGAACGGCGCGCCGAGCTTGTCGACGTTGGACATGATCTGGCTGTTGCTGGCGTTGGAGAAAATCACCAACGGGATCGTGTCGGCGATCTTCGACAGGCCGGCCGGTACGTCCGGGTGCGGGCCCCAGGTCGGCACGGCGTCGTAATACAGCTGGCCTTCGTCGCGGTATTCGATACCCCAGCGCTTGCAGGTCCGGGCCAGGGCGGTCTTGAGGATTTCGTCGTAGGGCATCCAGTCGCCCATGACCTGGTCCAGGCGATAGGCCGAGAAATCCTTGACGAACTGATCCATCTGCTCGGGTTTGACGCGATCGGCGAAAAGCTCGCGAGTCATCGTGCCCATGTGGAAATTGGTCAGCGTACCGTAGCAGTCGAACGTAATGAATTTGGGGCGAAGAAAGCTCATTGAGTGCGGTCCTGAAGTTCGTTGAGGTCATGGCGCGACGAGCATTTGCTTCATTTGCGAAGCGCTGATGCAACGCTGCAGCACACCGTCATTACAACACCGTGAAATCAGCAGATGGCGTTAAAAGCAGCCTCTGCCCGATACAAACCACCGTTTTAGCCACCCCCCTCAGCAGACTTTGCGGCTCGCTCCAGCCTTGGGCAAACCCCGTATTTGTGCGCTCTTATGGACCTTTATAGCCCTGTGCGGCCCGCGTGTGCCGCGATTGGCCGCAGAAACTGCGCCGGGCGGAATGAAAACGGGCGCTTCCCTGAGGAAGCGCCCGTATGAGTGGAGATTGAAGCGCGCAAAAATCTGAAGGTTGCTGAGAACATGTGGGAGCGAGCCTGCTCGCGAAAGCGTCCTATCAATCAATAATGATGTTGCCTGACGCACCGCTTTCGCGAGCAGGCTCGCTCCCACAGGGGGGATTTGTGAGTTATTGGAGGATATCGATCAGCACGCTTTTGAATCGCAAATTGGCTTCAAACGCTTCACGCCCCAGGTCCTTGCCAATCCCGGAGCGTTTGTAGCCACCCGTCGGCAGGATGTAGTCGTTACTGCGCCCATAACGGTTGACCCACACCGTCCCCGCCTCCAGCTTGCGTACCAGTCGCAAGGCGCGGTTGATATCCGCGGTGTGCACCCCCGCCGCCAATCCATAAGTGGCGTGGGCGGCCAGGCTCAGCGCCTGTTCTTCGTCATCGAATGCCTGCACCGTCAGCACCGGGCCGAAGATTTCTTCACAAACCGCCGGGTTCTGGTTGTCTAGGCCCGCCAGCAATGTCGGTTGGTAATAGGCACCGCCCAATCCTTCAAACAATCCGCCACCGGTCAGCACTTCGGCCCCGGCCTGGCGCGAGCGCTGGACGATGCCGTCGATGCGACTGGCCTGGAGCCGGGAAATGATCGGCGACAGCGTGCTCTGTGGCGACCACGTCGGACCGGGACGCAGCTCTTCGAAGTACGCCTGCAAGTGCGCGATAAACGGTTCCATGATCGAACGCTGAATCAACAACCGCGAACCGGACACGCAGACCTGCCCGGCGTTACCGGTAATCGCCAGCGCCACGGTGCGCGCGGTTTTGGCAATGTCCGGGATATCGGCGAACACCAATTGCGGACTCTTGCCGCCCAGTTCCAGCGTGACCGGTTTCGGCCCCACCAGTGCGCAGGTGGACATGATGCTCGACCCGGTGGCGGTGGACCCGGTAAAGGTCACTTTGCCGATGCGCGGGTGACGGCACAAGGCATCGCCGGTGGTGCGGCCATCGCCCTGCACCACGTTGAAAATCCCCGCCGGAACCCCCGCCTGCAACGCCAGTTCGGCAAAACGCAGGCTGGAAAATGGCGTCAGTTCCGACGGTTTGAGCACCACGGCATTACCTGCGGCGAGTGCTGGGGCGACTTTCCAGGAAGCCATGCTCAGCGGGAAATTCCACGGTGCGATGGCTGCGATCACGCCGTAGGGTTCGGCGATCTGCATGCCGAGTCGATCGGTCTGGGTTGCCGCGACTTGCCCGCCGTGTTTGTCCGCCAGTTCGGCAAAGAAGCGAATGCCTTCGGCGACGTAGGGGATATCCCAGGCGATCACGTCTTTATGCGGGCGGGTCGAACCGACGGCTTCCAACGGTGCGAGGATCTCGGCGTCCGCTTCGATCAAATCGGCCCAACGGCGCATCACTCGCGCCCTCTCCCGTGGCGGACGGCTGGCCCAATCGCTGCGGTTGAAGGCTTGCCAGGCATTGTTGACCGCTTCGTCTACCAGGTCGGCATCGGCAATCGGCAACTCGGCATACACCTGGCCATCCGAGGGCCGCACCACCTCCAGCCCCGGTTGAGCGTCGCGGTATTGGCCGCCGATAAAGTGAGCGCTGCGCACAGCAATTAGACGAGGATCGAAGCTATCCATGGAGCACTCCAAATAGGGTCGGCGAGTCGTTGACTCAGGCTTCCATCGTAGAAAAAAAGCCCTGGCATTTGCTGCCGACCTTGCGGTGCAATTTAGTAGTAAGTGTGGTCTTGTGGCCTCTGTCTTGCGGAATCTGCCGAATGTTCCGAGGCCCCTTGTCAGGCCTGCGCGCAGATGGGATACAGGCACCATCACGCCGGACAACCGGCCGCACGCGCCCCCTGTTCAACGGAGACTCGCCATGTCCGCCCCTTACCTTTATCGACCGATGACCGCTGCCGATCTGCCCGCCGCCCATGCCTTGTCCGTGCAATTGAAGTGGCCCCATCGGCTAGACGACTGGGCGATGGTGCTGCGTCTCAGCGACGGCTTTGTGGTGCTCGATGGCGAGCGTCTGATCGGTACGGCGTTCGCCTGCCCCCAGGGCGATTTCGCCACCATTGGCCTGGTAATTGTCAGCGACGACTATCAAGGCAAGGGCATCGGGCGCAAGTTGATGGAACTGGCGCTTGAGGCGTGCCAGTCGCGCACGCCGCTCTTGAACGCCACCCTCGCCGGCGCGCCGCTGTATGTCAGCCAGGGTTTTGTCGAGTTTGGGCGGATTCAGCAACATCAAGGTCTGGTGCAGGCTCCGGAGCTTGAGCCGCTGGCCGAGGGTGAAACCTGTCGCCCGCTGTGTAACGCTGATCAGGCGCGGGTGCTGGAACTGGCCAACGCCGGGACCGGGCTGGATCGCCGAACGGTGATCACCGATTTGTTCGATGTCATCGAGACTGCGGTCGGCATCGAGCGCGACGGCCAGTTGCGTGCTTTCGCGATGTTGCGCCCTTACGGCCGTGGTCGCGGAATCGGCCCGGTGGTCGCCGAAAACCTCGAACAAGCCAAACACCTGATCACGGTGTTGCTGGCCCAGGTGCCGGAAACCTTCGTGCGCATCGACATCCCGGCGGATAGCGGCTTGAGCGACTGGCTGGAAACCACCGGCCTCAAGCAAGTCGACACCGTGGCGCAAATGGCCCGTGGCACGCCGCCGCACGCCGACAACGGCGTCATCCAGTTCGCCCTGGTCACCCAAGCCATCGGCTGATGACCTAACTCACTCCTTTACTTGTCTGGAGCGTCACCCGTATGTCCCAACCTACCGTTCTGCTGTTGGCGCGTGCCGACGGCAGCCGCGTTGTCACGCCTTTCAAAACCCTGGCACTGAGTGCGGCCGATCCGTTTATGGACACTCGCCAAGTGGCGTGGTCCGGCGTTGATGGTGTGTCTGCCGGCATCGTTGAAGCCGGCGACGTGTTTGATAGTGAGGATTTCCCGCACACTGAAGTGCTGGTGGTCCACGCTGGCCACTTAGTGCTGAAAACCCTGGAGCAGACGCTGGAATTGGGCGTCGGCGCCAGCGCGGTAATCGGTCGCGGCACGGCGCTGCGGATCGAGGCGCATCCGGGCACGCAGTGGGCGTTTTGTGCCATGGTCACCGAGGTGACGACACCCGGCCTGACCTTGCTGGATCCGCTGGCAATGCTCTCGCCTTCTGCCGCGCCGGAACCACAAATACTGATCGGCCCAACGCCGCAATGTCGGTCGCGCAACGCCTTCGAAGACGCGGCAACCGATCTGCGCGTCGGTGTCTGGGATTCGACGCCTTACGAACGCCACGGCCGAGCGCACAAGCTCAATGAGCTGATGCACCTGATCGAAGGCAGCGTGACCTTGCTCGCAGCCGATGGCTCCAGCGTGACGGTCAACACCGGCGACAGCGTGTTCGTGCCCCAAGGCGCGCCGTGCGCGTGGAAAAGCACGCGGTATGTGCGCAAGGTGTATGCGGTCAAATAGCGGTATGCGCCAACAGGCACTGGACCAAGGCATCGAAGACCACCTTGCAGCGCGGGCTGTTGCGCAGGTCTTCATGCATGGTGATCCAGGCGTCCAGCTGGAAGCTGAAGTGCTCTGGCAATACCCGCACAAGGTTGGCATCGCGAATGGCCAATGGCGACTGGCAAAAGCCGATGCCGGCGCCTGCGCGGATCATGGCCAGTTGCGCCAGATCGCTGTCGGAACGCAGTGACAGACTTTCGCGGGTCCAGCCCGGTACGTGTTTGCTCGCCGCACGCACGAACGGCGTTTCCGTGTCGAAGCCAATCAACGTATGCCGCGCCAGATCCGCTGCCCTCTCAGGCGTGCCCTGCCGGTGCAGATATTCAGCCTGGGCGTAGAGCCCGATCTCGACATTGCCGACGCTGCGTGCGATCAGCTGTTCCTGTTTCGGCGGGGTCATGCGCACCGCGATGTCGGCTTCCCGCTGCAACAAATCCTGCACGCGGTTGCTGGCGACCACCTCGATGCTCAGTTGCGGATGTGCCTGGCGCAACTGCGCCAGTGCCGGCGGCAACACCTCCACCGCGACCACTTCGCTGGCGGTAATCCGCACCGTGCCGCCGGTGGTTTGCCCGTGTCCGGTCATCGCCCGCTCCAGTGCGGCCGCGTTGCTGCTCATGGCTTCGGCGTAACTGCGCAGGGTCAACGCCGCTTCGGTGGGCATCAGCCCGGTCCTTGAGCGGGTGAACAGGGTTTGTTTGAACGACGCTTCCAGCTCGGCAATATGCCGGCCCACGGTGGGCTGGGTGATGTCCAGCGCCCGCGCGGCAGCAGACAGCGAGCCGTGGATCAGCACCGCCAGAAAGCTTCGATAGAGTTCCCAACCAATGGATTTAGTCATACATAAATGTATAGCTAGTCGTGGATTTTCAGCAATTTCTTTCATCCCCCGTGGGACATCAGAATGGATTCCTGACTTGGGAGAAGGTGATATGACGCAGAAGGTTCTGGTTTTGGGTGCAACGGGTGGCATCGGCGGCGAAGTGGCCCGGCAGTTGCGCGATGCAGGATGGCAAGTCCAGGCGCTGCAACGGGGGCTCGCCCAAAGCAGCGAAACCCGCGACGGCATTGTTTATCTGCGCGGCGATGCGCTGGACCGTGAGGACGTGATGCGCGCCGCACAGGGTTGCAATGTATTGATCCACGCAGTCAATCCACCCGGCTATCGCCGCTGGAGTGAATGGGTGCTGCCGATGATGGACAACACCATCGCCGCAGCGCTGAAGGAAGGCGCGACCATTGTGTTGCCGGGCACGGTCTACAACTACGGGCCGGATGCCTTCCCGTTGTTGACCGAGGACGCACCGCAGCATCCGCAGACCCGCAAAGGTCAGATACGCGTCGAACTTGAACAGCGCTTGCAAGCCGCAACGGAACAAGGCGCGCGGGCGATTGTGCTGCGCGCCGGGGATTTTTTTGGTCCGAAGGCCGGTAACAATTGGTTTTCCATGGGGCTGATCAAGCCTGGGAAAACGGTCAAGCGCATCAACCTGCCGGGCGATCCCGGCGTGGGCCACCAGTGGTCCTATTTGCCGGATGTCGCTCAGGCCATGGTGCAATTGCTCAACCGTCGGGAGCAATTGACGCCCTTCGCGTCTTTCCACATGGCCGGACATTGGGACGCCGACGGTACCCGGATCGCCGCTGCCATTGCCCGCTGCGTCGAGCAGCATGGCGGGCAGGCAAAAGTGCGGGCGTTCCCGTGGTGGCTGGCGCGCCTGGTCTCGCCCTTCGTAACGACCCTGCGTGAACTGCTGGAGATGCGCTACCTGTGGCAGCAACCATTGCGCATGGACAACCGTCGTTTGCTGGCGGTGCTCGGGACCGAACCGCACACGCCACTGGAACAAGCCATCGAAGCGACCCTGAAAGGTTTGGGGTGTCTTTCGCTCCCCCATCGCTGAAGCTTTCAGCGATACTCGGCGCACCTCTCATAGGATTTGAAAGTGAGCGCCGAGTATATGAACGATAAAAAACCCGCCCTGCTCCTCTGCGGACTCCTCGCCCTGCCCTTGGGCGTGCACGCACAGGAAACCCCTTCGCACCTGGACAGCGTCATCCAGCAGGGTCAACTGACGGTCTGCACCACCGGTGACTACAAGCCCTACACCTATAAAAACGAAAACGGCGAGTACGAAGGCAGCGACATCGCGATGGCCCGCTCACTGGCCGACAGCCTGGGCGTCAAGGTGAAGTGGGAACAGACCACCTGGAAAACCCTGATGCCTGACCTGCTGGCCGGCAAATGCGACATCGCCATGGGCGGGATTTCCGTGACGCTGGAGCGGCAGAAAAAAGCCTTCTTCAGCAGCACCCTCGACGTCGATGGAAAGGTGCCGCTGGTGCGCTGCGAAGATCAGTCGCGCTACCAGACCATCGAGCAGATCAACCAGCCATCGGTGCGGCTGATTGAACCGGCCGGAGGTACTAACGAGGCGTTCGTGCATGCGTTCCTGCCCAAGGCGCAGTTGATGCTTCACGACAACGTGACGCTGTTCCAGGCGTTGCTGGACAAGAAAGCCGACGTGATGATTACCGATGCGTCCGAGGCGCTGTATCAGCAGAAACTCAAGCCCGGATTGTGTGCGGTGAACCCGAGTCAGTATTTCCAGTATGGCGAGAAGGCGTATCTGCTGCCGCGGGATGACGAGACCTGGAAGCAGTACGTCGATCAGTGGCTGCACCTGAGCAAGGTCACTGGCAACTATCAAAAAGTGGTTGGCGAGTGGTTGGCGGTGCCTGGGCAATGATGCCCCAATACCTGTGATCGGGGGGGCTTTTGTGGCAAGGGGGCTTGCCCCCGTTGGGGCGCGAAGCGGCCCTGAAAAGAAGGGGACTGCTGCGCAGTCCAACGGGGGCAAGCCCCCTCGCCACAAGGTCAGTGTCACACCTGCTAACTTAGGGTTACCAAAGCCCCACGGTATAACTCACGATCAGCCGATTCTCATCCAGATCGTTCCCAAAATTCGAACGCACTGAAGCATTGCGCCATTTAAACCCCAACCCTTTCAACGTGCCGTCCTGCACCACGTAGGCGATGTCGGTGTTGCGCTCCCATTCCTTGCCCTCCCCCGGTGCGGTGCGCTGCACGTTGTCGCCGGAGATATAGCGGGTCATAAAGGTCAACCCGGGTACGCCGAGTGCGGCGAAGTTGTAGTCGTAGCGGGCTTGCCAGGAGTGTTCGTCGATATTGGCGAAGTCTCCGATCTGCACAAAGTTGACCAGATACGGATCGCTGCGACCGATGTACGGAAACGGATCGTCGCCGCTCATGCGCTGGTAGCCGAAGCCCAAGGCATGGCCGCCGAGGCTGTAGGTGAATAGCGCTCCAAAGGCCTGGTTATCGATCTTGCGAAAGCTGCCGTCTTCAGCGCTGCGGGCATAGCGCACATCGCTTTTCAGTGACTGGCCAGAGCCCAGATCCAGCGCATGGACAAACCCGAGGTAGTTCTGCTGGTAGATGTTTTCCAGTTTGCCGTAGCGATATTGCGCCGTGAGGTTGGGCAGGAACTGATAGTCCGCCCCGGCGAACTGGAACTTGTCGCTGTTGCCGCCGATGCGGTTGGCGGTCATGTCCTGATAGTCGGTGGAGTCGACAAAATTGATCTGCGTGAATTGCCCCGCAGTCAGCTTCAACCGGTCGATTTCCTGCACGCTGAGCAACCCGCCCTTGAACGTGCCCGGCAACAGGCGCGTGTCGTTGGAACTCACCACCGGGTCCTTGATCTGCAACGTTCCCAGTTTCAGCGTGCTGTTGGACAAGCGTACTTTGGCGGTCAGGCCCAGTTCGCCATATTGATCCTGGGAGCCACCGGACAGATCCGGCGGCAACAGATTGGTGCCTGCCGTGCCGCCACCGGAATCCAGTTTGAAACCGGCCATGCCCAAGGCGTCCAGGCCAAAACCCAAGGTGCCGGCGGTGTAGCCGGACTCCATCCGCAACAGAAAACCCTGGGCCCACTCCTCGGCTTTGTCCCGGGAACCGTCCTGGCGGAAATCGCGGTTGAAGTAGAAGTTGCGGGCTTCGAGGCTGCCTTTGCTGTCAGCGATAAAATCCGCCTGGGCGCTGGGCACACCGATCAGGCTCAAGCCGAGCAAGGTGCCGACCGGGGTGTACAGCCGCTGGGTGGAATTGAAATGGCGCATGCCGTGCTCCTTTTGCAGACACGAGCGGACCCTCTCGGGGGCGTGGCGGTCGCGTCCGATATTGTTTTTATAAAATGGTCATGGGGGAGCTGACGCAATGAGCGGCGTCGGGTGCGGATTCTTCGCGTCAGGGCGCGGCGGCGTCAAACGGGAAAAAAGCGAGGTCAGGCATAAGAAAATTTGATGCGCCCAATGGCCGACTCTGGAGTAACAATTGCAACCAGTCTCTTCATAAGAACCACAAACACCAAGAGCGCCGCCATGAACCTAAAATTCCTCGAAACCTTCGTCTGGGTCGCCCGCCTGCAAAGCTTCAGCCTGACCGCCGAGAAAATGTTCAGCACCCAGGCCGCGATCTCCAGCCGCATCGCTGCGCTGGAAGACGAGTTGGGTCTGCGCCTGTTCGTGCGGGACTCGCGCGGGGTGTCGCTGACGCCCGAAGGCTTGAAGGTGCTCGACTATGCCGAGCAGATGCTTGAGGTTCAGCGCGCGTTGAAGCATTCGCTGGACAACACCAGCCCGCAACAGGGCCTGGTGCGCATCGGCGTGATGGACACGGTGATCCACACCTGGCTCAGCCCGTTGATGTCGACCCTGATGCAGACCTTTCCCGCCGTGGAAATCGAAATCACCGCCGACGCGGCGCGCAACCTCTGCGAGCAACTGCAAAAGGGCTATCTGGACATCGTGTTCCAGACCGACCTGATCCGCCACGAAAGCGTGCGCAACCTTGAACTGGCGCATTACCCCATGCACTGGATCGCCGCCAGCAACTCGATTTATGCCCGGCCCTACGCGTCGCTGATCGAAATGGCCAGCGAGCGCATCATCACCTTCGTCAAACATTCGCGACCGCATCAGGACGTGCTCAACCTGCTGCACGCCCATGGCATCAGCGCGCCGCGGGTCAGTTGCGTTAATTCGGTGTCGGCCATGACCCGGCTGATTCGCGACGGCTTCGGGATTGGCGCCTTGCCAGCGGCGCTGGTGGCCAAGCCCCTGGCCAGCGGCGAGTTGATTCAACTGGAGCCCGGCACCGGCCTGCCGCAACTGGATGTCGTGGCTTCGTGGCGCGCCGGGGTCGGCCTGGAGCTGATCGAGAACATCGTCGATATGAGCCGCCAGGTGGTCGGCCAATACGCGATTGATGTTGGCCCGCAACGCATGGTGGCGGCACCGGGCCTTAACAATCGGCGGCCCCTCGAATAACTTTTAGTTGTCTGTGGGCAACAACATTCCTTGTTGGACGGCATCGCCACGGTTTTCTAAAAAGTACCCACGAACCTGTGGAGTTACCGTGATGAATCAACCCCCCCTGTCCTTCGAACAATTACAACAGCGCGCCCCACTGGCCCTGCGCCAAAGCATCGCCGCCGGACACTATCAGGGCCACACCAGTGGCCTCGGCCAGGGCCGGGTGCAGGCCAATATCGTGATTCTGCCCAGCGATTGGGCCAATGAATTCCTGCGCTACTGCACCCTGAATCGCCAGGCTTGCCCGCTGCTGGACGTCACCGAGCCGGGGGATCCGTTTTTCCGCAATCTCGGGACCGCCATCGACATTCGCCACGACGTGCCGCGCTACCGGGTGTATCGCCATGGCGAGTTAAGCGACGAGCCGCTGGACATCGAGGCCCTGTGGCAGGACGACCTAGTGGCTTTCGCTATCGGCTGCTCCTTCTCCTTCGAGCAACCGCTGCTAGATGCTGGCATCGCCCTGAAGCACATCGACCTCGGGCGCAATGTCGCCATGTACCAGACCAACATCGACACCCGCGCCACCGCGCGCCTGGGCGGCAAACTGGTGGTGAGCATGCGCCCGATGAAAGCCGCCGCCGCGATCCAGGCGATCCA
Source organism: Pseudomonas sp. NPDC096950 (assembly GCF_044762525.1). NCBI lineage: Bacteria > Pseudomonadati > Pseudomonadota > Gammaproteobacteria > Pseudomonadales > Pseudomonadaceae > Pseudomonas > Pseudomonas sp. NPDC096950. Next base: position 171,329 of record NZ_JBIWEL010000013.1, read on the forward strand.
GATCACCGCGCGCATGCCCAACGTCCACGGTGCGCCGGTGCATATTGGCGATCCGTCCTTGATCGGCATCCGCTCGCTGGACGCGCCGGATTACGGTGATGCCGTGCCGATCGCAGCGGATGAGATCCCGGTGTTCTGGGCCTGCGGCGTGACACCGCAATCGGTGGTGCAAGCCTCGCGTCCACCGCTGTGCATCACCCATGCGCCGGGTTGCATGCTGGTGACGGATTTGTGGAACAGCGCGGTGTGATGCTTCAACTTGCCTGCAAGCGTTGTCGATACTCGCTCGGCGTCTCGTGCATTTCGTGGCGGAAGTGTCGGTTGAAATTCGACAGGTTGGCATAGCCGACTTCGAAGCAGATATTCGCCACGCTCAGGTTGCTCTGCGCCAATAAACGGCAGGCCCGCTGCACCCGCAGCTTGCGGGTCAGGTCGACGAAGGTGTGGCCGGTGGCGCGCTTGAAGAACTTGGAGAACGCCGGCTCGCTCATTTCCAGGCGCTGGGCGATCACGGACAGGCGCAATTCCTCGGCGAGGTCGTTGAGGATGTAGTCGAAAACGATGCTCATGCGCTGGGCCGTCAAGGCGTCGAGCATCGGCGCGTATTGCAGGCTGGCAAGAGTTTTTCTTTGACTTTCCGGCGCAGAGGCCAGCAGTTGCAGCAGCGACAGAAACAGGCATAACCGCGCGAAACCCTGGCTCTGGCCGATCTGTTCCAGCAACTCGGCGGCTTTCTTGCGGGTCGCACCGCTGAACTCGATGCCTTGGGCGGCTTGTCGAAACAGGCTTTGCAACTCATTGAGTTCAGGCACCAGGTTGCGCAGTTGCATCAGCGCTTGGCCGTCGAACTGCAACACCACGTCACGGCCAGCGATCACCTCGCCTTTGCCCAGGTCGCTGATCCAGTCGTGCGGCAGGCCGGGGCCGATCAGCGCCACATGGCCGGCCTCGAACAGGCCGATGTAGTCCCCCGCCAATAGCCGACCGCTGCCCTCTCGGATCAGGTGGATTTCGAATTCGGGATGATGATTCCAGCGCGCCAGGTCGAAGGGATAGTCGTGCTGGTACCAACGAAAACTGTGTTGCGGCTCGTTGAGGATGACTTCGAGCGCGGGCTGTTTTTCCGCGGTGGCGTAATGGCTCATCACTGTCGAGTCCTTATTATTTTTGTAGATCAAGCAAGATTCACACTAAGGCGTAGGGGTTGCCTAGCGCAATGTCAGGCGACGACTGATACTTTTTTGCCACAAGCACGAGCGGTTAAAAAAGTATCAGTGCAGCGTATGCCATTCATTTGTGAGGCCCTTGGGCAACTGTTGTAATCGATTCGCCATCCCGGATTACAACAATAAAAGTTTCTGCTGCCCAAGCCGCAGAGCGGAGAACACGATGAAGCTATTGCCCAACGCACTTTTTCTGTCCGCCGGTATTTCCTTCGCCCTGCTCGGCCACGCCGCCGACACCGTGACCATCGCCACGGTGAACAACAGCGACATGATCCGCATGCAAAAGCTCTCGAAAACCTTCGAGGCCGCGCACCCGGAGATCAAGCTCAATTGGGTGGTGCTGGAAGAGAACGTCCTGCGCCAACGCCTGACCACTGACATTGCGACTCAGGGCGGTCAGTTCGACGTGTTGACCATCGGCACCTACGAAACACCGTTGTGGGCGGCCAAACACTGGCTGGAGCCGATGAAGGACTTGCCCGCCGACTATGACGTCGAGGACATCTTCCCCTCGGTTCGCCAGGGACTTTCCATCAACGACACGCTCTACGCCCTGCCGTTCTATGGCGAAAGCACCGTCACTTATTACCGCACCGACCTGTTCAAGGACGCCGGGCTGAGCATGCCCGAGCACCCGACCTGGACCCAGCTCGGCGAGTTCGCCGGCAAGCTGCACCACCCGGATAAAGAGCAATACGGCATGTGCCTGCGGGGCAAGGCAGGTTGGGGTGAAAACATCGCGTTGCTGTCGACCATGGCCAACGCGTTTGGCGCGCGCTGGTTCGACGAGAAATGGCAGCCACAACTGACCGGACCGGAATGGACCGCCGCCGCCAATTTCTACGTCGATACCCTGAAGCGCTACGGCCCGCCCGGCGTGTCGAGCAACGGCTTCAACGAAACCTTGGCGCTGTTCAACAGCGGCAAGTGCGCGATCTGGGTCGATGCCAGCGTCGCCGGTTCCTTTATCACGGACAAAACCCAGAGCAATGTCGCCGACAAGGTTGGCTTCGTGGCGGCGCCGACGCAGGTTACGGACAAGGGCTCCTCCTGGCTCTATGCCTGGTCGCTGGCGATTCCCACCAGTTCCCAACACAAAGACGCCGCCAAAGCCTTTGTCACCTGGGCCACGTCCAAGGAATACATTCAGCTCGTCGCGCAGAAGGACGGCATCACCAACGTGCCGCCGGGTACGCGGATGTCCACCTACAGCGACGCCTACTTGCAGGCCGCGCCGTTCGCCAAGGTCACGCTGCAAATGATGCAAAACGCCGACCCGGCGCACCCGTCCATGCAGCCTGTGCCCTACGTCGGCATCCAGTACGTGACCATTCCCGAGTTCCAGGCCATCGGCACCTCGGTGGGCAAACAACTGTCCGCCGCCGTCACCGGGCAGATGTCAGTCGAACAGGCCCTGGCCAGCTCGCAGCAGTCCACCGAACGCGAGATGAAACGCGCGGGCTATCCCAAATAACCACGGCCTACCCCCTGTGGGAGCGAGCCTGCTCGCGAAGAGTCCCTGTCAGTCAGCATTGATGTGGATGACACACCGCTTTCGCGAGCGGGCTCGCTCCCACACTGGATTTGTACACCTGCCTATAACTCCAACAACCGGAGAAGAACATGAAACGCCTGGAAGGAAAAAGCACCCTGATCACCGGTTCCGCCCGAGGCATCGGCCGGGTTTTCGCCCACGCCTATATCAACGAAGGCGCGACCGTCGCGATTGCCGACATCAACCTGGAACGGGCGCAAGCCACGGCGGCCGAGCTGGGTCCGCAAGCCTATGCGGTGGAGATGGACGTGACCGACCAGACCTCCATCGACAACGCAATCACAGCCGTCGTCGCGAAAGCCGGCAAGCTCGATATCCTGATCAACAACGCCGCGCTGTTTGACCTCGCCCCCATCACGGAGATCTCTCGCGAAAGCTATGAGCGCCTGTTCTCGATTAACGTCGCCGGTACGCTGTTCACGTTGCAGGCCGCCGCCCGGCAAATGATCAGCCAGGGCCATGGCGGCAAGATCATCAACATGGCCAGTCAGGCCGGGCGCCGGGGTGAAGCCTTGGTGGCGGTGTATTGCGCGACCAAAGCGGCGGTGATCAGCCTCACGCAATCGGCGGGCCTGAATCTCATCAAACACGGAATCAATGTGAACGCCATCGCCCCAGGTGTAGTGGACGGCGAGCACTGGGACGGGGTTGATGCGTTATTCGCCAAGTACGAAAACCGGCCGCTCGGGGAAAAGAAAAAACTGGTGGGCGAAGAAGTGCCGTTCGGACGCATGGCGACGGCGCAAGACTTGGTAGGCATGGCAATCTTCCTGGCATCGACCGAAAGTGACTACATCGTGGCGCAGACGTACAACGTCGATGGCGGTAATTGGTTGAGCTGACCCCTGAAACCGGGACAAAAAAACGCCACTCATTGAGTGGCGTTTGCGTTTCCGCCGGACTGGAAAGTACCCGAGGGGCCAGTTCGGCTGGTATTGTGCTGCGCTGTGAAATTACGCCGCATGACTGTGAGGGAATTGACGTTGAGTACTGAAGAAAAAATGACCGGGGATTTGTTCGCAGTCGATGATAAACGCCTGGGGCTCAAGCCCGTCGTGGACTTCAACAACTACCTGCGCGTGGCCTTCGGCGACGGCAAGTGCACCTGCATTCGGTGTGTCGAAAGCCAGGGCGACGAGACCGGTTATGAGTACCAGCACACCTTCGATCTGGAAGGCCAGGTGGTGCACCGCCGCTTCGCGTCCACTGCCGGTAGCGATGTGCTGATGGTGCTGAAGAAGGCCTGGCTGTCGTATACCAAAGCGGAGCTGGAGGTGTACGGAAACCTGGTACTGGCGACCGTGAAGGAGTTTGTCGAACCTGCATTGCACAAGCGTTTGCAGCCGTTATTCCTGGCCAGTGGTTTGGTCAAGGATGTTGACGGGAACCTGCAATTGCAGCAACAACTGGCTGCCTGATTATCGTTGAATAATCCGCGAAAAAGCGCACCCGCATAGTGCAGGTGCGCCAACTCTTTGTCCTGCTTTGATTGAGCACACAACTCCTCAGACTCTCTGAAAAGCCATGTAAAAGCCAAGCTAATTTTTCAATTCTTCACAGTAAAAAACATTCTTGTCATCACTGACTGCCGATGCTATAACTTCGTCATATTTCAACTAACATCCAACAAATATTAGAGCAATTGGTCCTAATAAGGGCTCTTGCTTTATAAAAATCGCCCCATGACCGAGCCCTCCTATCATGCCCAAGCTTTCCTCAAGCCAAAGCATTTTCGATTTAATCCAGGAGCTTGAGAACAACATCCCGGGATTAAATAAAAAAGAGTACGTTGAAATACTGGAATGGATATTCGGCAAGTTAGAGGTGAGCAAATTCGCCTATGTACATATGGATTCCAGCCCTTTCGAAAGCTCCGACATTGCCATTCACAGCAATTACCCCGCCGAATGGGTTGAAACCTATCGCAAAAACGCCCTCTACAAGTCAGATCCCGTCATGGCGAACTCGGCCATCACCTCGAATCCATTTTTTTGGGATGAAATCCCGAGCGAATCAAATACCGATATATTTGAACAGTCGCAGGAATATGGCATCCAGCAAGGGTTCAGTATTCCGCTGCATGAGCCAGGCCGGGCCTTTGGCTCTATTCATTTAACCTCGGAAGACAACGACCCGGACTTTGTGCGCATTGTCCGCGAAAACATGTTCATCATCAAAACCATCAGCATTATTGCCCATCAGTATCGCCCCATCGAAACCAGCACCGAAAGCACCCTGAAATTGACGCCCAGGGAGCATGAATTCCTGCACTGGCTCGCACTTGGGAAGAACTATAAGGAAATAGGCCTGATCATGAGCATTACCGAGCGCACGGTTAAATTCCACGCCAAGCAAATGACCGAAAAACTGGACTGTATAAACGTCAAGCAAGCCATGATCAAAGCGTTATACCTGAACCTGATTTAGCACTGACTGTACCGACTGGTTAACTCTGCACGACAACCCACTTCATCTCAAGTTCCGCACCGCCCCACGCCTGCACATCGATAGTGCAGAAATGGGACAGCCATCACGTTTGTCCAAATCACGTGAATACGACTTTGGACGCAACATTAAACAGCATCACCGAAGCAAACAGCCCAATCACCACCGATATCGTTCTATTGACCATCCGCCCGGTTATAGACGAATGCAGTTTGCGCCCGCAATAGGCACCCGTTGCTACCCAGACAAGTCCGACCGGAAAGATAATCACCGAAAACAGCGACATAAAGGGCACATAACTGCTGAGCGCCAAAAATGTGCCGGTGGGTGCAACGAACGAAACGAAAAACAATCCCTTTGGATTGGTGAGCGTCGCCAGGAACAATTCCGGAACGGTAATTGCCGCGACTGCGGAAGAGGCGCTGCCTCGGGTCGAGAACCACAACTTCAACGATATATAAAACAGGAAGCACACGGCAAAGATCTTGGTCCCGGTCACTACCCATGAATAATCAACAGCCAGGCGGTCAATGAACACACCCCAGACCGTAATCTGGATCATATAGGCCAGCCATTCTGCAGCGATCAGCCGCAACGAATGGGCGTTCAAGCCCCGACTGATGCCCGATTGCAGCAGCAGGGAATTGGTGGGGCCCGGAACCAACAGCACGGTCAGCAGGGAAATCGCAATGTAGTACATAAGGTCATCCATACCAGAAGCCGAGGCGGCTTATATTTTCAGGAGGCGAATCAGTCCATCCTTATGCAATACGTGCCAGGACTGATTAGCGTTATATGGCATCACACCGAAAGCAGAATCGGGATTGCGACCGCACTCAGCCAACTGGCAGAACTACAATAGATATCGGCCATGACTCATACGGACAGAGTTCTCGGGCAAGGGAACAACGCTCCCACACCTTTATTGCTGTTTGATTACGTTAATAAAAAGCCCGCCGGTATCAATTGTTCCGCACCTCCCGCCTACCCAGAATAATTACAACCAGAAACCACATATCGCCGTGAATGTGATCGAGTCCACACGCCTGCCAATAATTAATTCAATAGTCAGCATTCAGTACAGGTAGGACAACTAATATTAAAGCGCCACACCCACCGAAAAACCAAACTATCAATTAAACAACAACTGGAGCAAACCAGACACTGTACTTAAGGACAGTTGTAATACTTTAGTCTAGCGTTAACAGTAAAGTCCCCACGCACAACCAAGAACGTCCGACCATGAAACAATTTCATAGTGAATTCGAGTTTTCCGGTGTATACACCAGCATCGGCAGTTACTCGACAATCCCGCCAACAATCCTAGAGCAAATACTCTCCATTCGAAAAGTCGCGTTCATTGATAGAAAAAAATGGGACATTGAAAGCTATCAAGGCAGCGATTATGAATCCGACGAATATGACGACACCGACGCCATCTATATCTATTCCCACCAAAGCGATCGCGTCACTGGATGCGTAAGACTTCGCCCTTCCAGCAAGCCAACCCTTATTTCTGGTGCATTAAGTTTTATGCTGACAACGGATAAAACCAGGCCCAACACAAAACATTGTTGGGAAGCCACCCGATTTGCGCTGGCGGCCAATGATAATTGCATTGGAGAACTTAATAAATCGAACATCGATTTTCGCACGGCGGCAATTTTTCTGTCAATGATAAAGTTTGCCTTCAAACAAAACGTGCATACTTATGAAGTTGTTGTAGATGCCATGATGGAAAAGATCCTCAAACGTTCCGGATGGACAGTCAACCGACGAAATATTGCCCAGGGAACAAAGGGTGAAAAGGTTATCTACGGCACGCTCGCCTGCACATCATCCATATATGAAGAGGTGCTCAAGAAGAACATCCCAACGAGTACACCGTTATACGATGAAGATCTAACCAAATCATTGATGGCCTGCTAATATCACAGCGTCAATCTGGCCAACACGGACTTGATATTCCAAACTGAAACAAATCAGAAACACGCTGTATATACATTGATGGCATGTCGAAATTAAACAAAAACAACCCCAATCAAAATCATGACATGGAGAGCCGATGAACTTACAAAGATTATTCCCGCACGTTGGCAAAGTCATTGCCAGTACAGGCAGCCGTAACTTCCCCCGAATGCTGCATGATCTGATCCTCACGGAAGTGCCTGTAGACGCCACACATATTACGGAGCAGTGGATTGACGATAGGGATATTTCTGAACTGAGCACATCAAGTATTGGCTGCGTCGGACTGAACAACACCTGTATCGATGCCATTATGGATACCCACACGGTAAAAAAGCCCTACCTACTGGCCGATGATATTTTTTTCGAAGACGCGAAATATCAGAAGCTGCCGGACTTTTCCTGTTGTCTGCTCGCCCAGGACCAGTCGGACACGGTGCCACCCAAGGCCGCCGCCCAGCTGCATCTGACCTCCCGCAAAAACGGCCGCCGTTACGTCCTGTCTGTCTATCGCTCCCATCTTTCCCAAGGCTTTTCGCCACAGGAATGTGCCTTCCTGAAAGATTTCTCCTGCCTGCTGCTGCCCATGGTTGAAGAGCACGTTGCTGCCCTGCTCCCTTCGGCACCGCCTCGGCCAGATACCCATATTGCGCTGGATGAACCTGAACACGGCGGCATGGAAACGCTGCGACAGCGCTTTGCCGATCGCCTGCTGGAGTCGGGCTTGACCCTCTCATCGCGTGAAACCGAAGTGTGCGTTGGCCTGCTGGCCGGCCATACGGCGCCGGAACTCGCCGAGCAATTCGACTTGAGAGTGAACACCGTCGAGAGTTATCTGAAACGCGCGGCGATAAAAATGGGAATCGGCGGACGTCGGTCGCTGATCCGCTGGATGCATTCGGTGGATGCACAACACGCCACACCCGCACTGCGCAACGCCGTCTAAACCCCCTTCCATACTTTTCCCGACCGCAGCCCACATCAGGCTCGCGTCGGGAAACCCTGCTTCAGCCTTCATTCGCCACCTCCCTGTCCGGCAGTACGCCAACGCGACGCTTGAGCGACTGCAATACATCGTCCACATAAGTAAAGATCACCGGCACCACCAACAGACTCAGCAGTGTCGAGGTCAGCAAACCGCCGATCACCACGACGGCCATCGGCTGCCGGAAACTTGGGTCTTCGCCGATGCCCATCGCAGTCGGCAGCATCCCGGCGCCCATGGCGATGGTGGTCATCAGGATTGGGCGGGCACGTTTGTGGCAGGCGTCGATCAATGCCTCATAGCGACCCAGGCCGAAATCACGCCGAGCCATGATCGCGTACTCCACCAACAGAATAGAGTTCTTGGTCACAATCCCCATCAGCATCAGCAAGCCGATCACCGAGGGCAGGGAAAAACTCAGGTTGCACACCAGCAGCGCCACCAGCGCGCCGCCCAACGACAGCGGCAACGCCGAGAGAATCGTCGCCGGTTGCAGGAAGTCGTGGAACAGCAGCACCAGCACCGCATAGATACAGAACACGCCGATGGCCATGGCCAGGCCGAAACTGCCGAACAATTCACTCATCAGTTGCAACTCGCCCGCCTCCACCAGTTTCACTTCGGAAGGCAGGTTGTGCATCACCGGTAACTGGGTGACTTCGGCCATGACTTCGCCGAGGGTGCGCCCATTGAGTTCGATGGACAGCGTGATGTTGCGCAAGCGATCCAAACGCATGATTTGCGCCGGCCCGCTGCCCATGCGCAGGTCACCCAGGGACGCCAGCGACACCTGACCGTCGCGACCGGTCACGCGCAATTGGTTGATCGCCTCCAGGTCGTTGCGCACCAGCGGATCCATGCGCACCCGCACATCCACCTGACGCTGGGACAGGTTGATCTTGCCCAGTGCCGACGAGTACTCGCCGTAGGTCGCCATGCGCAACGTATCGGCGATGTCCTGGCTGGTGATGCCTTGCTCCGCAGCGCGGGCAAAATCCGGGTGCATCTGGATTTCCGGACGCTGCAAGGCAGAGCTCGAAGTCACGTTGCCAATGCCCTTCAGTTGCCGCAGTTGCGGCTCCAGAGCGCTGGCGGTGCGCACCAGCAAATCGCCGTCGTCACTGGCCAGCACGATGTCGAGTTTCTCGCCGCTGCCATCGCCGCCGACGTTGACCCGCACGCCGGGCAGCGAGCGCAGCACCTGACGGATCTTCGCTTCCACTTCGACCTGCTTGAGATCGCGTTCGCCGCGAGGCACCAAGTCCACAGTGAGGATCGCGTCGCCGTTGCCGGTGATGTCCTTGGGACCCGAGCCCGAGCTGCTGGCGGTACCGATCGAGCTGAAGACGTGTTTGACTTCAGGCATGGCGCTCAGACGTTCGCTGGCCTGCTCGGTGAGCGCGGTGGTCTGATCCAGGGTCGTACCGGGCGGCAGCTCCAGAATGACTTTGCTGTGGGCCGTGTCGGCGGGCGGCAGGAAACTGGTGGGCAGCAGCGGGATCAGCATCAGCGAGCCGATAAAAAACAGTCCGGCGCACAGCATGGTGGTTTTGCGTCGGTTCAGGGTGCCGTGAATCCAGCCGAGGTAGCGCGTCATCAAGCGGCTGTCGTGTTCGGCTTCTTGTCGGGCGCGGAGGAAATAGGCGGCCATCATCGGCGTCAGCAGCCGCGCCACCAGCAACGAAAACAGCAGCGCCGCCGAAGCCGTCACCCCGAACTCACGAAAGATCTTGCCGGCAATACCGCCCATAAACGCGGTGGGCAGGAACACCGCGACCAGCGTCACCGTGGTGGCAAGCACCGCCAGGCCAATTTCGTCCGCGGCTTCGATGGCCGCCTGGCGTGGGGTCTTGCCCATGCGCAAATGCCGGGCGATGTTTTCGATCTCGACGATGGCGTCGTCCACCAACACGCCGATCACCAGCGCCAGGGCCAGCAAAGACACGGTGTTGAGGGTAAAACCGGCCAGGTAGATCACGCCAAATGTGGGAATGATCGACAGCGGCAGTGCCGTGGCCACGATCAGCGTCGCGCGCCAGTCGCGCAAGAACCACCAGACCACCAATACCGCCAGCAGCATGCCTTCGTACAACAGGCTCATCGAGCCGCGATAGTTATCGAGGACCGACTCCACCGCATCACTGGCTTCGACGATGTGCACGTTGGCATGTTGCTTGGCAAATTCAGTCATCGCCTCGCGCACGTCAGTGGCCACACCGACATCGGAGAAACCCAGCGAGCGCACCACCTGGAAACCGATCACCGGTTTGCCATCGCGAAACGCCCGGGTACTGCGTTCGGCGTGGGTGTCGCGAATATCCGCCAGTTGCCGCAACGCCAGCAGACGCCCGTCACCGCTCGGAATGTCGATGGCGCCGAGCGCGGCCGGGTCGTCAATCGCCCCCAGGGTCCGCAGTGATTGCTGCCCGCTGCCGAGGTTACCCTGGCCGCCGGAGTTGTCCTTTTGCATCGCGCGCAACTGGCTGGCCACGTCCGCGACACGAATGCCGAGCCCCGCCATCAAGGCCGGATCGAGGTTGACCTGAATCTCCCGATCAACGCCGCCCACCCGGGAAATCAGCGCCACACCTGGCACCGACAGCAGCTTCTTACTCAATTCATTGTCGACGAACCACGACAACGCCTCCTCATCGAGGCTGTCGGAGTCGATCACGTAGGTCAGCAGCGAACTGGCGCTGGTGGTCAGCCGCGAGACTGACGGCGTATCCAGGCTGGCCGGCAACTGCGGCATGGCACTGTCCACGGCGTTGCGCACTTCGTTGAGCGCTTCATTGCCATCCTTGTCGATGGCGAAGCTGACGCTGATGTTGACCGCACCGTCGGTGATCACGGTTGTCACGTGCTTGAGCAGGCGCAGGGAGGTGAGTTGGTCTTCGAGCTTGCGCGCCACCTCGGTTTCCAGTTGCTCGGGCGCGGCGCCTTCGAGGGAGGCGCTGATCACCACCACTGGCAAATCCATGTCCGGGAAGTCCTGGATGCCGAGCCGGTCGAAACCCACCAGGCCGAAGATCGTCAGCAAGATAAACAACATGACCGCCGGGACCGGATGGCGGATCGACAGCGCCGAGATATTCATGGCTGGGCCACCTGCGGCTGCACGACGGTCACGCTCGCGCCATCGCTGAGAAAGGCGCCGCCGGCACGTACGATGCGCGCGGGCTCATCGAGGCCAGAGAGGATTTCCACCGAGTTCATCAGGCGTCTGCCGACTTCGACGGGCTTTTGGGCAACGTGGGAGTCGTCGCCCAAGGTGAATACGTAAGAACGGCCATCCCGCAGGATCACCGACGTGTCCGGCACCGTGAGGGCTTCACGCGGCGGCAATTCGATCTGGCCACTGGCGTACATGCCCGCCTGGGCCGGGCTGTCTTTCGGCAGCGCAACATAAACCACGGCCCGACTGGTTTTGGTGCTGAGTGTCGGCGACACCAACCGTACCTGACCTTCCAGGCTTTGCCCGCCCGGCAAGGTCAGGCGCGCGACCTGGCCAGCCTCCACCCGGGAGAGCTGACGCGCATCCAGTTCCGCCTGCCATTCGATGCGCCCATCACGCACCAGGCGAAACAGCTCGTCGCCCGCCGTCGGCACCTTGCCGAGCAACGCTGTGCGCGAGGAGATGATGCCGTCATCAACCGCGACGATGCGCGTCTGCTTGAGGCGGATTTGCGCAGTTTGCAGTTCGGCTTTGGCGCCGGCCAGATCGGCCTTGGCGGTGGCGACCTTGATGCGGTAATCCTCGCGTTGCTGCTCCGACAGGGCGCCGCCCTGCCCCACAATCCCGGCACGGCGATCATTGGAACTGGCTTGCTGCAAACTGGCGACAGCCTGGGCGACCAGTGCCTGTTGCTTGCTCTCTTCAGCCAGCACGGTTTCCGGAGCCAGGGTCGCGAGCAACTGGCCTTTCTTCACCCGACTGCCGACATCCGCGTCGAGGCTGGCAATGCGCAAACCGCTGGTTTCGGCACTGATCACCGCTTCTTGCCAGGGCGCCAGCGCGCCGCTGGCCGACAATAACTGGGGCCACTGTTGCCGTCGCGCCTGCACGACTTCGACGCTCAAACTGCTGACGCTCGGGGCCTCCGACACCGGTTCCGGGCCACGGCGCAGATAGAAAAAGGCCACCACCACCGTGATTACCCCCACGGCGATCAGCGCACGTCGCAATAGTGGCCTCACGCGCCGTTACCCCGAGATGCCGTTTGCGCCTGATCGGCTTGCCAGCCGCCGCCCAACGCCTTGTACAGGGCGATCCAGTAACGCACTTGGTCCTGCTGCAACGTGATCAATTCAATCTCTGACGTAAGGGCTAGTCGGCGTGCGGTTTCACGGTCAAGCAGGCTGACACTGCCGGCCTGCCAGTTGCGATCGATGGCTGCGTAGGACTCACGGTAACCGGCGGTGGAACGTTCAACCTCGACCTCCCGGCGCCGCGCCGCGTCGAGGCGCACCAGGGATTGTTCGACTTCCATGACGCTGGTGCGCAAGGTCTGGCGATAGAGCGCCAGCGCCGAGTCGTAGTTCGCCTTGGCGCTGTCCACCACCGAACGGCGCTTACCACCATCGAATATTGGAATCGACAAGGCCGGGCCGAATGTCCAGGAACGGTTCAGATCACCGAGGATGCTGCTCACGGAAAAGTTGCCGGACAGGCTCAGGCTGGGGAAGCGATCGGCCTGGGCGACGCCGATGTCCGCGTTGGCCGCCGCCAGTTCGCGCTCGCTGGACGCCAGGTCCGGGCGCTGACGCAGCAGGTCGGCAGGTATCTGTTGGACGTTGAGCTGCGCAGGCTGGGGCAATTGCGCCGGGGTACGACTGAGCACTTCAATCAGCTTGCCTTCGTCGCTACCGGTCAGCGCGACCAGGCTTTTAAGCAACACCTGGCACTCGCTCTGCTGGCTGATCAGGGTCGATTCATTGCTCGCGGCACTGGCGTCGGCCAGGGCGGCATCGGCAGACGAGGTAAATCCCGCCAGCACCGATTGGCGCGTCGAACGAGCGGTCTGCTGCTGGGACTGGGCCTGATCGCTGTAAGCCAGCGCCAGTTTCTGACAACCGCGGTATTGCACGTAACTGTCGCCGACCTGGGCCGCCAGCGAGACGCGGGCGTCATGCCAGTCATCCACCCGCGCTTCGATGCGGGTCCGCGCGGCTTCTTTGTTACGGCGCAGTTTGCCGAACAGGTCCAGCTCCCACGCCGCATCGAACTCGGCGGAAGAGCCTGATCCGCTGATGCGGTCGACGCTGGTCAACTGCCCCCCACGCCCCCCGGACAACGTGCCCTGAACATTCGGCAACGCATCCGCCGAATTACTGTCCAGGGTCGCCCGGGCCAGGGCGATCTTTGCAAAGGCCTGATCCAGCGATGGGCTATCCGCTTCGGCCAGTCGCAACAGTTCGGACAAGGCCGGATCGTCGAATTGTTGCCACCAGTTGCTCAGGGCAACCACGGAGGCACCATGGGGCAGCGGCGCTTGCCATTTCGCGGGGATCGGCACCGCCGGCTCCTTATAGTCAGGTCCAAGCATGCAGCCGCTCAGAACCATGGCGCACAGTGCCATCCACAATATTCGGCCTGAAGGTTTGAAGGCATACATAAAAGTCCCTTGGCGCCCGACGCAGGCACAGGCACGGCTCAGGAAGGCGATACATGCAAGATGATCAGTCAACGAAGACGACGTAATAGTTGTGCTTCAAAGTTGATGGCCTCGACATGAATGAATGAGGCGGTATGTGAATGATTTAAACCTATGCCTGTTTCTGTGTCTGGCGTGGGAAACAGGGACATGTCCAGGCAGATAAATTGGCGATTAATGCAGGGCTCCAGCAGAATCAAATCCGGTTCAAAAAACGTCTTTCGCACTAGATAAAACTTCGGTTTCAATCGAGTCGGAAGTTCGCCAACCTGAACAGTTAATTCGTTTAAAAACAAATGCTTGAATAACAAAAGATAACGTCGTTATCTGTTTCTCATGACATGCAAACTTGATCGGGCCAGCCAACCGGCTGTTGAGCCAAGTGGCTAATTACGCCTGATCGAAACCCATCGCGCGGGCGAACACAGCGAACTGTGTACTTCGCCCATCCCGGACTTCAACGCCGGTCAGATGATCTTTCCTACGGCCAATGAGTGATCGAATATGGAAGAGTTAAGCTATCTCAGCAAAGTCGAGTCGAACGCACGAACTTACGCGCGAACGTTCCAGCGCCTGTTTGTCAGTGGCAAGGGCATGCGGGTCAAGGATGCCAGCGGCCATGAGTTCCTCGATTGTCTGTCGAATGCCGGTACGCTGGCCCTGGGACACAATCCGTCCGAAGTCAGGGACGCGGTGTTGCATTTCCTGGGTGGTGATCACCTGCAGCAGGCGCTAGACCTGGCCACGCCGGCCAAGCACGCCTTCGTGCAGGAATTGTTTTCGATGTTGCCGCCGAAGATGCGCAGCACCAGCAAGATTCTGTTTTGCGGCCCGAGCGGCTCGGATGCGGTCGAAGCCGCGATCAAACTGGCGCGGCATTACACCAAACGCTCGACGCTGATGGCGTTCCATGGCGGCTACCACGGCATGACTGCCGGTGCGCTGTCGGCGATGGGCAACCTGCATCCGAAAGCAGATAACGGCCTGATCGCCCAGGGCACGCACTTTCTGCCGTTCCCCTATCGTTTTCGTTGCCCGTTCGGCACCGATGGCGAGGCCACGGATCAACTGTCCATCGATTACATCCGCACCGTGCTGTCGGACCCCGAAGGTGGCGTGACCAAACCGGCGGCGGTCATTGTAGAAGTCGTGCAAGGTGAAGGCGGTTGCATCCCGGCCTCGGCGAATTGGCTGCGGGCGCTGCGGGACATCACCCAGGAACAGGGGATTTTGCTGATCGTCGACGAAGTCCAGACCGGCCTCGGCCGCACCGGCAGCACCTTCGCCATCGAACACGCCGGTATCGTCCCCGACATTCTGGTGTTGTCGAAAGCCATTGGCGGCGGCTATCCGTTGTCGGTGATCGTGTTCGCCGAGCACCTGGACACCTGGAGCCCTGGCATGCACGCCGGCACCTTCCGTGGCAATCAGATCGCGATGGTCGCCGGTGCGGCCACCATGCGGCATATCAAGGAAGGCAACGTGGTAGCCCACGCGGCGAAAATGGGCACGCTGCTGGAAAGCGGTTTGCAGCAGATCGCGCAGCGTTATTCATTCATGGGCGACATCCGCGGTCGCGGGTTGATGCTCGGCGTCGAAATCACCAAACCCGGCACCCACGGACGCGCCGGCCCTGGCGACGGTGCTCGCGCACGGGCGATCAAACTCAACTGCTTTGAAAACGGCCTGATCATGGAAACCGGTGGCCGACATGGCGCGGTACTGCGGTTCCTGCCGCCGCTGACCATCACCGAATCCGAGGTGGGCATGGTGCTGGATCGATTCGAACAAGCAGTGAAAAAATCCGGAGAAGCCCGCCAGCTCTATGCGGGCGAAAAAGCCTAAGCCTGACCCGCCCCTTAACCTGTGGGAGCGGGCTTGCTCGCGAAGGCGGCTTCAGCTTCAACATTGATGTCGGCTGACACACCGCTTTCGCGAGCAAGCCCGCTCCCACCCGGGATCTGTCGGGGTCGCAACTGTGGGGGTTGG